>JAYVFX010000693.1:0-13629 GCA_043772795.1 Deltaproteobacteria bacterium | reverse complement strand
TTTATACCTCAATCATTCTCCACGGTGATCCTGAACGAAACTGGAAATCGGTATTACATCCCCAAGTCGAGTCAAAGATGTTGTCTCCGCAGGACCTCCAGAGTTGGATGGTGCAGCGCTTCAAATATGCCGGAGGCACTTTTGACATCGCCCTGCGGGATAACCCGCTCTTCCGTCGTGGGATGTCGTTTCCACAGAAGGTCATGTATGCCACCACCTTTTGGTCGTATCTGGGTTGTTTGTGGAATGTGTTCTTTTTGCTTGCGCCAATGGTGTTTTTGTTTACCGGCGTTTCTCCGGTTGCCGCCTACGACTTCGATTTCTACAAGCACCTCGTCCCGTTCATTTTTTGTCACGCGTTGGCCTTTATGATCGGCACCTGGGGCGTGTCAAACTGGGATGGTCAGGCTTCGTATTTGTACTCGTTTCCCCTGCAACTACGTGCGCTTTGGACTGTCTTGCGGGGCGAAAAAATCAAATTCCCAGTGACTCCCAAGGATCGACAAGAGGGAAACTTTTTCTCCTTAGTGGTTCCACAATTCTCCGTTGTGATTCTGACCATAACCGCACTTATTTTTGGTGCTGTCCAGGTTTATCGAGGGGTTCCCCTGCCCCTCGGGGCCCTATTGGCTAATACGTTTTGGGGCATCAACAACATCCTGGCGCTCAATAAGGTTGTGCGGGCAGCATTCTGGGCACCAGAACAAAGCAGCGCAGAAAATTTCGCATAGTGAATGCTACACCATGCCGAAAGGAAGAGGGCGAACGATGCAGTTAAAAGATGGGTTACTGAAGGCACGAAGTCAGATTGTCTTTCTCGTCGGCTTAGTCTGTGCACTCGCAGTGATTGTTCTCCTAGAGCACTGGGATTTTGACGGGGTGCTGGTCCGTAGACCACCGGTAGTGAAAACTCCGGGGATTCCGACCGTTCCGCCACCACGTGAGCTGACACCAGAGGAGCGACAATGGGCGAAAGTCGCATGGCGCTACTTCCAAAACAACTACCAGCCACACACGGGGCTGGTAAATTCCGTTGATAACTATCCGGCGTCAACGTTGTGGGATACCGCTTCATCGCTCCTTGGACTTATAGCTGCGTATCGTCTTGAGCTGATATCTCAGGGTGAGTTCGATGGGCGTCTTTCGCTTGCCTTAACCAGTCTCGCACAAATACCTTTATTCGAGAATCATCTTCCCAATAAGTCGTATAACACCAAATCCCTGACGATGGTTGATTACACCAACAAAACCGTGGAGCGAGGGATTGGCTGGTCGGCAATCGATATTGCCCGATTTCTCGTCCCGCTGAATATCATTGCCTGGAACTACCCGCAGCATGCTGCGGCGGTAAAAGCGGTGGTGAAGCGTTGGGATTGGAACAGTCTGTTACATGGTGGGCATCTGTATGGTGCGATGATCGATAAAAAGGGCAAAACCGTTTACGTTCAGGAGGGACGGCTCGGCTATGAAGAGTATGCGGCAAAGTCGTTAACATTACTGGGAATGGATACTCTTGCGGCGCTCGAACAAACAGATTTTCTCAAATACATCCGAGTCTACAATATTCTGTTGCCGACTGATTCTCGGGACCCTGAACGATACGGCGCGCATAACTATGTCGTCAGTGAGCCGTATATTCTTGATGGCCTGGAGTTTGGTTGGGATGACACGTCACGCGAATTTGCCTACCGCGTTTATGCGGCACAGCAGGAGCGCTTTACTCGTACAGGAATACTCACAGCAGTGAGCGAAGATCACCTCGATCAAGCACCGTACTTTGTCTACAACACCGTCTTCACTGACGGAAAACCTTGGAGCTGTATTACCGACAAAGGTCAGGATGCAGAAGTCTTCAAAAGTGTGAGTACCAAAGCTGTCTTTGGCTGGCACGTGCTGTATGGCACGCAGTACACAGGGACGCTTCTCGCCAAAATTAGTGCCCTGCATGATCCCGAACGCGGTTGGTACTCCGGGCTCTATGAGAAAAATCAGCTGCCAAACAAAGCGATTACGGCAAACACTAACGCTATTATTCTTGAGGCCTTGGCCTATAAACGCTTCGGGAAATTGGTGCAAATCTACTAATGCTGGCATCTGGAGTCCCTATGGTCGTCTGGAAAAGCGAGAGAAAAAGAAGTTTCCTTGGTTATGCGGCGCTTATGATCGTGAGTGGCTGGACATTGTTGTCTGTGGCCGCCTGCGGGTCGCTACCGATGTCCGGACTGGGAAAGCCTAATCTTCGAGGCAAAAGCGACCGAAGAGCCGCAACTGCTGGTTGCGGATTCTTCGGCTGTAGAAATCAAGCAGCGGGTGATCAGTCTTCTCTCATCGCCGGGCCTCATCCAGGTCAGAACGGGCCGCTGACAACTGAAGAGCGAGAAATGGCGAAGATCGCTTGGAAGTACTTTGAGAACAACTACCAAGACACAACTGGTTTGGTCAATTCTGTGGATGGCTATCCCTCGACGACGATGTGGGACACGGCGTCGTACCTTGCGGCTCTGGTCTCGGCACGTGAACTCGAAGTGATCGACAAAACAACATTCGACGTGCGGCTGGTGAACCTCCTGGGCTCCTTCAATTCGATGTCCGTTTTTCGTGGTGAGCTGCCGAACAAAGTTTACAATACGAAGACGTTGGAAAGAGTAGATTACACCAATAAAGCGGGAGAAATAGGCTATTCCGCGATTGATATCGGGCGGCTGCTGATCTGGTTTGATATCATCAAACAGCATTACCCAGAGCACGGGAACGCGATTGATCGCGCCGTCCTGCGCTGGAAGTTCCATCATGTTGTGGATAGCCGCGGTAGCCTCTATGGCGCAGGTATCACCAAGGAACAGAAGATCGTGTACTACCAAGAAGGACGATTAGGGTACGAAGAATATGCGGCCAAAGGGTTTCAAGTCTGGGGTTTTACGACGACTCGTGCATCCAAACCCGAGCCGTATAACTTTGTGTCCATATACGGCCTGGATATCCCATACGATAGCCGCGATCCACGAATGCTCGGGGCCCATAACTATGTTGTTTGTGAGAGCTATATTCTCGATGCAATCGAATTTAACTGGGACGTTCCGGGCGATAGTTCATCTAGTGATATGCAGCATACCGATACCGTTATCGCCGACTTCGCCCAGCGAATCTACAAAGTGCAAGAAGCACGATATGCGAATGACGGTATTCTTACCGCACGAACGGAACATCAACTCGATCAAGCCCCTTACTTTGTCTACGACACCATTTATTCCGACGGAGAGCGGTGGAACACCATCACCGATACCGGCCAAGTCCATCCCGAGTTCGGCTCGATTGCCTTGAAAGCGGCGATCGGACTCTGGGCGGTTTGGGACACTGATTACACAAGGCTGCTGTATTCGGCGGTCTCGCACCTCTATGACCCAAATAAAGGATTTTATGAAGGGCTCCTGGAAAATGGCAATGGGTTGATCAAAACCTTTACCGCCAACAACAACGGTATCATCCTTGAAGCATTACTCTATAAAGTACGTGGAAAAATCCGTCGAAAAGGGAAGACCGCAAGTCTGTGGGAGAGTGTTGTTGCCGACGAATTCAGTGACCAAGGACATTGCTATCCGAATGATAGGGAGTGTCGCCTACGACAATGATATCCAGAGGCCAGATATATGTCTCTGTCCTTATTCGTTTCCTGCTCTTTTGTGGTCTGGTGCTGACCGTTGGGGGTTGTGGTGTCGCTATACGCGGCATCCAGGAGGGGGCAGTCGTGGTGAAAAACTCCGAGGTATTTCATCAGGGACGGCATGGAGCGTTAACCTCGCAAGAAAAAGACTGGGCCAAGATTGCCTGGAAGTATTTTCAGAATAACTTGAGTTGGGCAACCGGGTTAGTCAACTCTGTTGATGACTACCCGACCGCGACCATGTGGCATGTTGGCGACGGTCTTGCGGCGTTAGTGGCTGCGCGAGAATTGGAGATTATCGACGACATCGAATTTGATGCCCGCCTCAGCTCGTTGTTGCAGTTCCTCAATACAATGCCACTGTTCAGAGGCAAAGTGCCAAACACGGCCTATCACACCGGCAATGGCCAAATGATCCACCATGACAATACTCCGGGGGAAACCGGGTGGTCGGCTGTTGACCTGGGCCGCGCGCTAGTGTGGCTGCGTATCGTGCGCGAGCACTATCCGCGATTCAGCGAATACATAGACCGCGTCATCTTGCGTTGGAATTTTTGTGATGTCATTGATAGTGACGGCGCCTTGTATGGTGCAACCGTCGAGGGCGACAAGGTTCGCAAGTACGAAGCAGGGCAATCTGGCTACGAAAAGTATATCGCGCTGGGATTCCAAACCTGGGGGTGGACGACCGACCGAGCGTCGCGGGGAAAGCCGTCTGACTCAGAGCGCATTTTTGATGTGGAAGTTCTCCGGGCTGCGAATGACATGCGAGAGGAGAAAGGAGATGGGAAGCCCGCACCGGTTGTGACGCTCCCGTACGTACTCGATGGACTGGAATTCAACTGGGATACCGTGGATGACAGTTGGAGCCTGGATAGTATGCATACCGACCCAGTGCGGGCGGACCTTGCGCAACGAATCTATACCGTCCAGGAGCGACGCTATGCCCAAAAGAAAATCTTTACGGCGCGGACGGACCACAAAATGAGCGGTGCCCCCTACTTCGTCTATGACTCGATCTTCGCCGGTGGGTACGCCTGGAACACCATATCTGATGAGGGGAAGCACCTGCCGGGTGCGGCTTTGGTTTCATCTCGGGCGGGGTTCGGGATGTGGGCACTGTGGAAGACGAATTATACCGATGAGTTGCTGCCTCTTGTGAGTTCTCTCTTCGATGCCAACAAAGGTTGGCTTGAAGGACGATTCGAGTTGACTGGAGGATACGAACGGACAGTGACAGCAACAACCAACGCAATCGTACTGGAATCACTACTCTACAAAGTCATGGGCAAATTGTACAAGCTCGCGGCTAAGGATGGCTATTATCAGGTAATACTCAATGACGAGTTCACCCATCCTGGAAGATGTCTGCCCCTTGATCAGACGAGGACATCGAAAACTGACGGCGAAGCGGCTAACCAGTGATACTGCCGGATAAAACATGAACTCTTCGCCCCAACAGCAAGTGCAGCGAGTACGCCAAAGTCAGGTCCGTCGTGATCAGATCTCTCTCACTGGGAGACAACTATTTTTACCGAATAATCCAATAGTTACAATCGTAACAACACTGTCGCCTACCGCAGGGACTTTGGTCTCCCTCCTCTTTACCGTCGTGGTTCTTTTATCAATCGGCGTCAATCTCTGGCTACGCTTACAGCTCAACTTCAATGGACTATATACCGATGAGGCGGACTACCTTTTTGTCGGTCGTCTTCTGTGGCTTGGGGTAGACTGGTCCACGCAGACCTACATGTTTAGTTCGAACTTGCCCATATATATTCTTGGCCTGGGAGATCTCATTGGCGGAACCCTAGGCGGACGTGCGGTGAGTGCAGTCTGCGGCCTATTTTCACTGTATTGTTTCTATCACTGTATCCTGATGCTGTTTCAGGATCGGCGGGTTGCTTTTCTTTCCATGTTGCTGTTGGGCTTGCAGGCGTCTCATATCTTCATCAGCAAATTTGCGACCTATGATGGAGTCAGTCTTGCTTTGTTTTCAGTGTCGCTCTGGTTGTTCTCTATTGCATGCTTACGTCAGGAAAGGTCTCCGAACAGACCGGCGCTGCTCGCGGCGGGGGCGTTCTTCCTCGCAGTAATGTCGAAGTATGTTGTTCTTGCCTATTTCCCATTTCTGGTAGTTACCGCCTTCTTTCTGCGCCGACAGGTCATCTTGCCATTTGCTCTTCCTGTCGTTGGCTTGATTACCCTGTATGTGCTTCACTATCGTGCCGCGCTTACCATCTTGTATCACCAACAGATACTTGGTACCCATGCGGCGAACGCCACATACGGAGACATCGTGACTATCGCGTTGATGTACCTCGCGTTACCTGGCGCCATGTGGCTTTGGACATTTTTTTATCGCTTTACCAATCGCGGTAAGGATCACTCACAACCGAGGATATTGATAGTACTGTTTGCGCTGTCGCTTCCGTTGATCATCTATCACCTCAAATTGCGAGATATGATCTCTATGTATAAGCATCTGGTCTATGCCTGCTTTTTTCTCTGCCCAGCAGGAGGGATATTATTACGAGATCTTTTGCGCTCAACCGCTTTTCCCCGTATTGGTGTAATAGTAGCCTCCGGCCTTCTTTTGGTTACGACTGCCCAAGGAGCGTACTACGTCAAGGAAATGCAAAGAGCATATCCGGACAGTAGCAGCGTTGTGGCGTATCTCCTACCGAACGTCAAGGCGGATACAACTATTCTTAGTGAAGACCCCTATCTTTTCCGTTATCAGTTTCTTTCTACTAAACCGCATAATGGTATTTATGAGATGACCTGGTTCGATAATGATGCAGATCGTACTCACGAAGCGCGCGACGTTATTTCTGCCGTCTGGGACGGGAAGTTCGATTACGTGTATCTGAACGGATTGGTCGCGTCTAACCTCTCCGAACTATTGAGAACTGCGGTTCTATCACACAGTTACGATAAGATCCTGGAAATTCCGTTCAGTACCTCGCCGGTGATGAGCACGATCACTACAGGTTCGCTGACTCTGTACAAAAGCAGAGTGCCTTACAGTGGTCCGTATCCGGTGGAACGTTGATTCCATTATCGGGATGAACAACGGCGCGGAGCGAATGCTATGCAAGTATCTACTCCTCTTATCAAGTTAGCCCAAGAGAAAATGTATCGAATAGTGATATTAGCGGCTAAGAGTAAGGATGATTTGGCGACATTCATCACTAAAGTGGAGCGGTCATATGCGTAGTCAGACGCCAATATATCTCTCTGTTGTTATTCCGGCGTATAATGAAGAGGAACGCATTGCTGACTCGCTCTATGTAGTCAAGGATTATCTCCATACGCGTGCTTATCGGAGTGAGATTATCATTGTTGATGACGGAAGTCGCGACTTGACGAGTGAGATTGTCAAATTCATTGACATCTACGAAGAAGAAATTCGGGAACAAGAACGAGGTAGCATCGTAGAGAATAGCAAGAATATGGGGAAGGGTTTCTCTATCGCTCGTGGTATTCTTCAGGCACGAGGAGAAATCATCCTCACGTGTGATACTGACCTCTCGATCCCAATTGAGGAGGTTGAAAAGTTCCTGCCATATTTCTCCAGTGGATACAGTGTTGTGGTTGGATCGCGGTATTTGCGCGACTCACGAGGAGAGGTTGTGCCTTCCTATCGCCGAGTCTTCAGTCTGCTCTTCAAGCTATGCGTGCGCGTATTGGTGATGAAAGGGGTCACTGATACGCAATGTGGATTTAAAGCGTATCGCCGAGATGCAGCGCAGCGTATCGCTCTCCTTCAGCAGATCCACGGATTCGGGTACGATGTAGAACACTTGTATCTCGCGCAAAAGTTGGGGTACCGGATCAAAGAAGTCCCGGTGAGGTGGAAGCATCATGAGGGCTCGAAGGTGAATATCCTCAAAGATTCTTGGATGATGTTCCGTGATCTCGTCCGCATTCGTATGATGCATCGAACAGTTCCCGTTGTGTCGAGTGATCCTCGGACGCTCGACTATTGTTCGTCTCGTGCAAAGTGCGGCCAACCCATGATGCGAACGCCAATAGATCGGCCGCACCGATAGACAGCTATCTTCTGTTCTTCACGCGCGTTTGTGGAAGTTATGTCAACCCGTAACAGCGCGCCGCATTGCCTCCCATGATTTTATCTTGCACTTCTTCCGGCAGTTCGACGCAGCTTTCGTGTAACTCCTCAACGACTCCAGGAAACGTGCAATCAAAGTGTGGATAGTCGGACGCCCACATCAGCACATCTTCGAGTCCTAAGGCCTCGACCGTTTTCAGGGCAACATCGTCCGGCTCGCAGGAGACAAAGCACTGGCGTTTGAAATACTCGCTGGGCTTCAGTTTCATCGCTGGCATCATATGCCCAATCTTTTCGGCGAATTCATCAAGACGATGCAACCAATAGCCAATCCAGCCGCCTCCTGCTTCCAAGAAGGCGATACGGAGTCGCGGATACTTCTCCAACACCCCGCCGCAAACAATATCCATACAGGCCATTTCTTGTTCGAGCGGATGGGCGACGATCATACGGCGGAAGAAATCCGGGTAGCGGTCAAACCCGGCAGTCGGTAGTTCTCCACTGACTGTGCTGTGTACGGCGATAGTACAGTCGAGGTCCTGTGCCGTGGCCCAGAACGGATCATAGGCGGGATCACTCAAACGACGGTCATTGTAGGGATTCGGGCGAATCGAAACGGACTTCACTCCGTGTTCCTTCACTACGCGACGCATTTCTTTGATCGCTTCATCGACATCAATGAGTGGCACCGGGGCAACGTTATAGAGTCGGTCGGGCGCAGTGCGGCAGAAATCCCCCATCCAGTTGTTGTAGGCGCGACATGACGCCGCAGCGAGTTGGGGGTCGCGCATGCCGCCGTACGTCAAGCCGATTGAGGCGTAGAGAATTGAGACATCGACACCTTCGTCATCCATATCCTGGAGGCGCGCCTGCGGATCGAAACTGCCGGGGCGTAGATCGTCCCACGACAATGACCGTGCGTGTTCGGCGCTACTCAACCCTCCGGGGACACACATCGCCGCAATCATCAGTGGACTGCGCGGCATAATACGTCCTTCCACCTTTACGCGATCAATTCCTTCTTCATCTTTGGCAGTCTGCGGAATCCGATCGCGAAAGGCGGGTTCGATGTACTCCTGCCAGAGCGCGCGCGGTTCAACGATGTGACCATCGGCATCGATAATCTTTGTCATAGTGTCCTCCTTTACCGCTGTGCTAGCGGTTCACGTACGAATCGCATAGGTCAGAACGGCTTATCGCCCATAACCGTGACCCGCTCCATGCGGCGATAGACAGCAAGGTTGTCGGCGACTACACGATGTTGCGTGCAGCGATTGTCCCACATTGCCATTGAGTTCTTCCGCCAACGGAAGCGGCAAGAGAAGTCCGGAGATTCGATGTGACGATACAGGAACGCGAGCAGCGCAGTGCTTTCAGCGGGTTTCATGTCTTTGATAGAGAGTGTGAAGGCTGAATTGACGTATAGTGCCTTGCGTCCAGTTTCTGGATGGGTACGAATCACAGGATGTTCGGCAGAGACAATCGTCTCAGCTCGCTTGCCGCCAAGATGTTCAATCTTATAGTCGTTACGTGAAAATGTCCGTGATGTATCGTGGATTGCGATTAAGCCCGAGAGGAAACGCTGCATTGTCCCAGACAACGCTGCGTAGGCGGCGTACATGCTGGCCCACATGGTATCGCCACCGAACTCCGGAGCGGCAACGCAGCGTAGCACCGAGCCAAGCGGAGGCTTGTCCTCAAATGTCACGTCCGAGTGCCAAGCGTCGGCAACAAACGGATGCTTTTCGTCACTTTCGAGCACAAGAAACTCGGGGTATCCCTCGTTCTTGAGCGGCTGGAGGAAAGGATGAATATGCAGCTCACCGAAACGGCGGCCAAAGGCTTTATGCTGGTCGCGAGTGAGTTCCTGATCACGGAAGAAGATCACTTGATGTTCGAGCAGTGCCGCACGGATTTCGGCAAACTCGGCGTCATTGAAATTCCCGAGATTGACACCGCTAATCTCAGCGCCAATCGTGCCAGCCACTGGGTTCACAGTAATATGTTGGTACACAGCCATCGCAGTCCCTCCTTTTATGAGACGCTTGGAACTCATGCGCTATCTAGCGCGACTCTAGCTCTCGGCTACGAGCAGAGCAAGAAGCGGTGGGGAAGGGGGGAAAAGGGTAAAAGATGAAACTTTGGGGAAAAGGGTAAATGGCGAAATGGGTCAATGGGGAAAAGGAGTCTGGGCGTCTGAGAGTCTAGGAGTCGAAAAAAGGAATTCGCCCTTTCGCCGTTTCGCCCATTCTTATTTTCTTCGCCTTTTCCCCTCTTCCCCGTTTTGCCGTTTCGCCTGTTATGCCTTTTCGTTTAGTACCGCTTTATCACCTGCGTGGCGAAGTCACGAAACACTTTGCGACTGTATTCTCTTGGCGGCAGTAACGTCACTTCCTGTAATCCTGCTCGTTCGGCTTGCCGTAGTTGGGCAATAATCTCGTCTGGCTCACCAACGATCGTCGTCGCGCGAATCGCCTCGGGTGTCACGAAGCGCCGTTCCTCCGGCATGAGAAACGTACAGTGACCATTGTGAATTTGCAGATAGCGTTTCTCTTCAGGTGTTTTCATCGCTTTTACATGCGCACAATACGGCTCCCAGATGTTGGCAAAGACAGGCGGAATCACTTCTTCCTTGCCAGTCTGTTGATAGATTTCATAGAAGAAATGGACACCGCACATCACTTGTGAACCACATTCATCAATCACTCGGTCGGAGGTCAGCTTCTCGCCTGGTTTGAGAACGACTGCCGTTGTCACTGTTGCCGTGTGGAAAGGCGTCGGCAAAGTACGACCTTTACGGGCTGCGTGTTCTTGAACAGTGCGCAGTGGCTCGCGGATGCCTTCTGCGCGATCAGTATAGACGGACATCAGACCGTCTCCATATTCTGCTGCTGCGCGTAATGCCAGCGGACCATTGGCAGCGACGTAGATCGGAATGGGATCGTGGAGATTGATGAACTCCAGGTCCTGGTGCAGAAAACGAATTGTACGCGTGACACCATTGTTCGTGTATTCGACTTCCTCGCCTTTCAAGAGGGTACGCACTACCCGCAAATACTCGCGAAAATCAGGAACGCGCATTGGTGACATGCCCATTACCCGCATGGCGGTGTGTCCTGTACCAATGCCGAGAAAGACGCGGCCTGGCGCAATGCGACCAATCGAGGCAATCGAATGGGCTGTGACCGGTGCAAGCCGCACACCAGGAATGGCCACGCCGGTACCGATGTGAATGCGAGAAGTGTTGTGTGCGACCAGTGCCAAAGTCGCGTAACAGTCTGACCACAACATCTGCGAGTCCGGAATCCATGCCCGGTCGTATCCCAGCTCCTCAGCTTCTTTGAGCAATTGCCAGTCGTCGATCTTCGTGGCGACCATAACGCCAAATTGCATGGTGAACCTCCTACGTTGTTGAGTTGAGTCGTGTTGTGAAAGTGCTGCTTCTCTATTTTCCCTGTGCTTGACGTGTTCGGCGAGGAAAAGCAAGGGGAAGCGCTTTCGTTCGTGTCCAGTTGCTACTCTATCTGAGACCAGAAAAGACATGATAAAGTGTCAAAAAGGAAAGAGGTGTACGTTATGAGCATGGACACCGCTGGACACGAGACAAACTTTCTGGTGCGGCTTCTTGCGCCTATCGGCGAGTGTATGACTCCCGAAGTGGCGAGAAAGATCGCTGATCTCCGCGCCGATCCCGACATTCAAGCGCGTGTGGACGAACTCGCGGACAAATGTACGGAAGGAGAGTTGACACCCGAAGAACGGGCCGAGTATGAGTCCTATGTCCATGCCATTCGTGTCATTGGCGTACTGTAGGCGCAAGCGCGCAGTGTCCTCACTTGATATTTGAATCTCCTTCACTGCTTGTGGTATGCCCGTATGTGATGGATCAATTGTTCTACAGCTTGCAGACAACGTGGGATTGGGTGATGGTCTGGTGGAACGGCTTCAGCGGAGGAGCCAAAGACAACATCATCGGTACCATCGTTGGCGGTTTGCTCCTTGGTTCTCTTGTCGTTTTCCGAAACGTGCTTTTTGCAGGAATTAAGCGCCTGTTTCGTAAGCCACCTCTCCCACCACCACTTCCTCCACCAATACTTCCTCCACCTCCAGTGGAACCACAAAAACTTGTCATCGAATTAAAGCCTCCACCAATCCCTACTGTTGAACCTCCTCCTGTTCGCACCGCAACTCCAGTACCCGTCCGTCTTCCCACGACTGGTGTGGATTTCGTTACCCGACGCGACAAGGATGAGCGCGACCTTCTCGCTGTGCTGCAAGAGGAACTGGCACCGCAACGCAATCAAGTTGTGACGTTATGGGGACCAGGCGGAGTGGGAAAAACCACCTTGGCGGCTGAGGCGTTTCGTCTCCTGACGCCGCAGTTTCCGCAGCGAGTGTAGACCAGTGCTGATGGGCGGCCTGACTTTAGTTTGTCAACCTTGTTAGATGCGATTGCGTCCCAACTTGGCCAAGAAGACCTGCGCCGACTGAATGAACAAGCGAAAGCAGAGGAGGTGCAAAGGTTGTTGGCGATCACACCGACGCTGGTAGCGCTCGACAATTTTGAGACTATCTCTCCTACAGAGAAAATCCGCTGTGCGGACTGGTTGACACAATTTGCGCCATGTCCGGCGTTGATTACCTCGCGCAATCCGGTTGAGCGGGCGCGGTCACTCAGCATCTATGCCATGTCTCCACCGGAAGCGCAGGAATTGTTGGCGCGATTGATCAACAATGCCTCCAACCCACACGTGTTTACAGGGATCGATCGTGACCAGCTTATTCGCGTGGCAGAAGGCAACCCGCTAGTGCTGGAATGGATCGTCAGACAGATGCAGAAGGCGCAGACTGCAAGCACGGTGCTCACCGAACTGACGCAAGGTAAAGGCGAGATCACACGACGAGTGTTCGAGCGCTCTTTTAATTTGCCAGAGGTTGGTGAGGATGGCCGCGCGACCCTGTTAGCATTATCACTATTTGTGCCTGATGCTTCACGTGAAGCGCTGGCAGCGGTTGCCGGTTTCGACGGGGATATCCGGTGTGTGAACAAAGCGTTGAAACTCCTGGCCGACTTGCGCTTGATTGAAACGACAGCCGACAACCAACGCTTGCTGGTGCAAGGATTAACCCGCGAACTGGCCAAAGCCCAGCTTGAAAAAGATTCATGTACTTCAGATTTCCACCAACGTTTTGTGAGTTATTTCACCGAGTACGCGCAAACTCGTAGGCTGCCGAAGCCGGAGAATCTGGATGCATTGGAAGTGGAGAAAGATAATTTACTCCAGCCCTGGAAGTTGTGGTTACGCTGCAAGAACGGGAAAGGGTAATGGCGATAGTTGATTTTATTGCCATTCCAACCCTTGGAATACTAAGCATCCGTGGCTACTGGGAAGAAGCGCTACGCACCAACACTCGCGCGCTCGACGCCGCGCGGCAATTGAACGACCAAACTGCCGTCGCGCGTTTCGCGCACAACACGGCAATGATGTACCAGCAACGCGGCGAGCTGACGGAGGCCAAGCGGTTGTATGAGGAGAGTCTGACGATCGCCAAGCAGCTCGGCGACCAGGAGGGGATGGCGAGTACGTTGCATGCCTTGGGGATACTTGCAGAAAAGGAAGGCAATAAAATACAGGCGGTGCAGAGCTTGCAGTCAGCGCTGGAAATATATGAAAAACTCCATCACCCAAACAAAGAATCTGCACAGAGAGCTTTGGCGTGGGTAGAGGGGAAGGGGGAATAGTTCAAGGTTGAAAGTTCAAAGTTTGAGGTTTTGAGTTTCTGGATTTTATCCGGCGCAGTCTGGTCGCACGGGCATTTATGCCCGTGGGTAAAAGCTATAGGCTACGGTGTCAACTGTGGAAAAGATTGAGTGATTGAGAGCCCATGAAAA
>JAYVFX010000692.1:0-1750 GCA_043772795.1 Deltaproteobacteria bacterium | reverse complement strand
AGCGGTGAAGAAAGCCGCCGAACTTCAGCCAGATCTCATCCTGATGGATATTCGCTTACAAGGGGAAATGGATGGAGTAGACACGGCTAGTGAGGTTCGCGCCTGGTACGATGTGCCAGTAATCTACGTCACGGCCCATGCCGATACCGCAACCTTGCGGCGTGCCAAGGTAACTGAACCGTTTGGCTATGTACTCAAACCCTTTGACGCGCGCGAACTGCACATAACTATCGAGATGGCACTCTATAAACACAAGATGGAACGCCAACTCAGAGAATACGCCGAACAGCTAACCCGACTCAACGCAGAACTCGGCCGTCAGGTCCTTGATCCTTCCACTCAGCCTCAAGCCCCAGTCAACGAACTCAGTACCTTTTCCCACACTATCGCCCGAGATTTACGCGCGCCGTTGCGCACAGTCGCTGGCTTCTCCGGTTTGCTGCTGCGTGGGCATGCCCCAGACTTGCCTCTTGAAGCCCAACGCTATTTGCAGTTCGTGCAACGCAACGGCGAGCATTTGGGCCATATGCTCGACGAACTCCTGGCCTTTGTTTGCACTAATCGTGATTCGCTGCATAGGGAAACAGTCGTGCCGACAGACCTGGTTCGTAGCGCACTCGCCGACCTTCAGGCTGAGCAAACGGACCGGCAGATAGACATCCGTATCGGAGAACTGCCTCCGTGCCGAGCAAATTCTACTTTGCTGAAGCACGTGTATGTCCACTTGCTCGACAACGCCCTAAAGTTTACGCGGTTACGGGAGGTCGCGCGTATCGACGTCGGCGCGCAGCGGCGTGCAGACCGATGGGAGTATTTCGTCAAAGACAATGGTGTGGGGTTTGATAGTGCTCATGCCCCCCGACTCTTCGAGGTCTTTGCTCGGCTACATCCAGTACGAGAGTACGAAGGAAACGGAATCGGGTTGGCCGTGGTTCAGCGTATTATCCATCATCATGGCGGACACGTGTGGGCTGAGGCAACAGTGGATCAGGGAGCGACCTTCTACTTTACCGTCCCAGGAGAGGCCACTCCTCCGGTTGCAGTGGCAGACAGCGTTGGATCTGCTGGCGGTGTCAACTGACCAGTTGACACTGAAGGTCATTCTCAAGAATTTGCTCAGCAACGCTCTGAAATTTACGGGTGCCGGAGAAGTCATCGTCGCGGTGAGAACGCCCGATGGCGGAATAGAATTCTCGGTGATGCCGGTATCGGAATCGAGCCACAGGTAGTGCCGATTATTTTTGAACCGTTCCGCCAAGGCGAACGAGCCTTGACGCGGTGGCATCGCGGCATCGGGTTAGGACTTTATATCGTCAAACGGCTCCTCAATGTACCGGGAGGAACAATCACGGTCAGCAGTGAAGTTAGCAAAGGTTCTTCTTTTCGCGTATGGCTGCCGTTGGCACCGACTGCACACGGTGTCACCCCATTGCCTTCATACCGTAAGAGGGTGTCTGCAAACTTCCGAGCGTACGGCATTGCGAGTGCCGCGAAGCAATCTTTATCTACAAAAGAAAATGCTGCGTCGCTTTCCGCTTCTCGCAATGACAGGAACTTACGGCTTGCGGACACGATCTAAGCGTAGAGATGACTTGTAGGCTATCTCTTCTTACTGAGCTGGCGCGTTTTTTTTTTCGTGGGCGGTGGACGGTGGATGAGTGTGTGACGAACAGAGTAGTGCTCGGCAATGACCTGAAGGCCTAAGCGCGCGATGGGATTGAGCAGCAACGGGCCCTGCAAATTGGCGGTA
>JAYVFX010000691.1:0-1754 GCA_043772795.1 Deltaproteobacteria bacterium | reverse complement strand
CGCATGTCGGCATCAACGCCTTTGCCGTACTTCGTGTACACCGGCTGGACGTGCGGGTTGACCATATCCTTGGGGGGAATAGTGAAGTATTTTCCTTGATAACTAAACGTGTCTTTCTTCCAAGCTGTGAGGACGATATCGACAAATTCTTTAAAGTATTCTCGGTTGATGTTGTCGTCTTCGCTATTGCGGTTCCAATCCCCGACAGCATTGAGGTCCTGACGAATACGGAAATTGTGCACCCAGCGAGCCTGGTAGCCACGTACCATGCCGACACCCAAGCGACCTTGCAGCATGTGGTCTAAGGTCGCGATATATTCGGCCGTGCGCACTGGATTATGTGTTGGGGCAACGAAGCCCACCATGTTGATCCGAAGACGTTTACTGTGTTGGCCCATCCACATGGACAAGAGGCCGGGTTCGTTACTCGCTTCAAACCCTTCGATCTGTAAGTGATGCTCTGGATGACCAATCCCCGCATACCCGGCGTCATCGGCAAAGCGCGTGATCTGTGCAACTTCGTCCAACATGCGTTGATACAATTCTGGACGCTTGCCCGCCATTCCTGCGGCTAATTCGTGCCGCCGCCCTAAGGTAGCGTAAACAAATAAATGAAACTTCATGTGATATTCCCTTCAACGTCGAAATTCGAGGGCGCGAGCTATTCCGGCATTACTGCCCTGCTGAAAAACGTATACGAGAATTGCCAGAGACCGTCAAACATGCAGGCCGGCGAACCGACACAGTTTGAGCCAGCGATTGTCGCACGTTACGATTGGGTGGTACGAGAGAAAACCTAGGAGAACAAAAGGACTCACATGGGTATCGTTAAGGATTCACCTCTTCTGCGGTCGTTGTTTGATGGCGATGTAATCGCACGTGTACATTGCGGCACGCCATT
The DNA here is from genome assembly GCA_043772795.1 of Deltaproteobacteria bacterium. GTDB lineage: Bacteria > Desulfobacterota > Binatia > Bin18 > Bin18 > VGTJ01. The sequence goes on along the minus strand of JAYVFX010000691.1, from coordinate 853 downwards.
AGAGAATGCTCTGCATCCTGATGAAGCAAAAATGGTTGCCACTGCGGTTGATGTCCGACGAGCGCATTTCACAGCAGGCCGATTGAGTGCACGGTCTGCACTGGAAGCGTTGGGCATGTCTACGGGACCCCTTCTCAGTGATGCTGCCCGGGCGCCAATCTGGCCGGAGAATGTAGTGGGAAGTATAACGCACACAGATAGTTTTTGTGGGGCAGTCGTCGCCCCTCGTACGCGATATCACGGAATCGGGATTGACGCTGAGCTGCGTGCACGCGCTGGCGAGGAGATCTGGAGCCAGATTCTCACGACTACGGAGTTTCCCTGGTTGCTGACCCTTCCTGTCCCGAGTCGGAGCGAAATGGCAACCGTCATCTTCTGTGCGAAGGAGGCATTCTACAAATGTCAGTATCAAGTGACTGGGGCATGGCTGGGGTTCGAGGGTGCTGAAGTGTCAGTTGGGGAGCGAGGGTTTACCCTGCGTCTACTCGATAATGTAGGAAGCCTTGTTCGAGGCCAGGAGTTTTCAGGACGATTCGAGTTGCTGCCTTCACTTGTTGTTGCCGGTATCGCTCTTGCCGCTCCCGAGTTTCCGTAGCTTATTGGCGGTTTGTGACACTTAATTGGAAGGTTTGGCATTAATGCGTTTCCACGCTCCGAGGCTGTCGCTTGACTCTCATACGCGCCTTTCCTAATGTTGCCAGCAACAAAGGAGGAAAGACCTATGCGTAAACTTTTCGATTATCTGCCATGACCGTTTGCCATGAGGACGAGGATCGTCCTCAAAGAGAAGAACCTACCGTTTGATCGGATTATCCTTGATCTTCCCCACCAAGAACAGAAGCAACCCTGGTAT
>JAYVFX010000690.1:0-3053 GCA_043772795.1 Deltaproteobacteria bacterium | reverse complement strand
CTACCCGCTCGCGCTGCCCCGTCTACCCGCTCAAGCGCACTAACTCCCCTGACCAACTCCTCTCGGCTTCACCACTTTTCCACTGACCGGGAATTGCTGGTCAGAGAGAGGGGTAGTTGCGGCGTTCACCCTCTCCTGTGTCCTCTCCCCTCAAGGGAGAGGAGAAAACTGGGCCCTGCACAATCCATATCTTGGTGGGTTTTCCCTATAGAGGAATCGTGAAAGAGATCATTGACAAGATTTGCTCCAATCTCGTTTACGAAGTAGCGTTTGCATAGCGCACTCGCATCAAGAAGATAGGTAGGCACTACTCACCTCGCCGCTCCTCGAGAATGAGCTGTGTGACATTGATCTTTACCTTTCTGGAGATCTCATGGATGCGCTCCAGAGTAGGAGCCTGCTACGCTCGTTTCTTGGTCCACTCTTGCCAGACAGAAGTTGGAGCGACACTTGGTTTACGTTGTGGCTGGGCCATGCGAATTACCTCAGAGATAATGATAGTCCTTGGGCATTTTCGGACAAGAGGGCCGTAGGTGGAATGAGAACTGTAGACTGGTTGAGCCGTACGGAACGCAGCGTCTCAGGGAACCGTGGCTGGGTGACATCTGCCGAGTGCCACTGGCGGCAATGAAAAAGTGAAGAGTGAAGAATTAAGAATGAAGAATTGGGGAAAAGGCTGAAGGCTAGAGGCTTCAGGCTAAAGGAAAAAGAAAATCAAAAGTCAAAGGGCAAAAATCAAAAACCAAGTAGTGCACGTGATACGCGCACTTTTGCTTTGGCGCGCACAGCGTACCCTACGATTCTGAAGGGAAAATCAAAATGAGGATGGGAACAATAGGACGAGAAAGAGAATCGGCTTTCTCTGTTGCCGCGCGCTTCGTGCCCTAGACAAGGTGGGGAGATTTTGGCATCTTTTTCAAACTCTTTAGGGAAACTTAGGAGTGACGAAGCTTCCAACTTCCTGACGATGTCTGTTTCCATCCGCAGTTAACTTTCTGGAGAGATTATCCACATGGCACGAAAAAAGATTGCTCTGATTGGTGCTGGTAATATTGGCGGTACCTTGGCTCACCTGTGTGCTCTAAAGCAATTGGGGGATGTTGTCCTCTTTGATGTGGTCGACGGTCTTCCCCAGGGTAAAGCCCTCGATATCCTCGAAGCCGCACCAATCGAAGGCTACGACATCAACCTCACTGGCACGACGAAGTATGCCGATGTTGTCGGAGCCGATGTTTGTATTGTCACTGCTGGTATCGCCCGCAAACCAGGTATGAGCCGCGACGACCTCCTCGGTATCAACTGTAAAATCATGAAGGATGTGTCCGAGAACATCGCCAAATACGCTCCCAATGCTTTCGTCATCGTCATTACCAACCCACTAGATGCGATGGTGACGCTGTGCAAACGGCTCACCGGTTTTCCCAAGAATAGGGTCATCGGCCAGGCTGGGGTGCTCGATTCGTCCCGCTATCGGACGTTTATTGCACAGGAGCTGAACGTTTCGATGCGGAACGTTACCGCGATGGTGCTCGGTGGACATGGGGACGACATGGTCCCGGTCCGTAGCTATTGCCAAGTCGGTGGACAGCCAGTGGAACAACTCATCCCCGCGAAGCGACTGGAAGAAATCGAACAACGCACGCGTCAGGCCGGTGGTGAGATTGTCGCATTGCTAAAAACCGGCTCGGCTTTCTATTCGCCAGCGTCTGCGGCAATTCAGATGGCGGAGGCGTATCTGTTCGATAAAAAGCAGATTCTCCCATGCGCTGCGTATCTCGAAGGTGAGTACGGGATCAAGGGTGTGTACTTTGGCGTTCCAGTGGTGATCGGTGCGGGTGGGATCGAGAAAGTGATTGAGCTGAAACTGAACGACAAAGAGAAGCAAGAAATGCAGGTCTCAGTGAGCCACGTGCAAGAACTCGTCATAGCGATGGATAAAGTGTTGGCGGCGGCGTAAATGTCGACGATTATCGTCTCTAATAGAAATGATGTGCCGATTTTACCTCGTCCCAACTTGTGAGATGTGGCGAAGAGAGTAAAACGGAAAAAACCAGTTGCGCGTTACGTGTTGCTTTTGGATACAGGGAATCATTATAGGTCTCCTTCTTGAAATAGAGAGAAAAACCGGTATCCGCCCTTCGACGGGCTCAGGGCGAACGGGTCCAGTCTCGAAATCATTATGAATTTTCCGTTCGTGCTGAGCTTGTCGAAGCATGAACGGCGCTCGCACGGAACATTTCATTTAGGAAAACTATATGCGAACTATCGAAGCGCAAAAAATCACCGACACCATCATTCAGCTGTGTATGGAAGCCAATTTCGTCCTTGGTGACGACATGCTTAACGCGTTCGACAAAGCGCTGAGTACGGAACGTTCGCCCGCTGGGCGTGGCGCGCTGGAGATGATCAAGGAAAATGCCCAGATCTCGCGGACGCAACGGTTGCCGTACTGTCAAGATACAGGCTTTGTCATCTGTTTTGCCGACATCGGTCAAGATGTGCATATCGCCGGTGGCTTCATGGAAGACGCCATCAATGAAGGCGTACGCCGCGGTTACAAAGAGGGCTATCTACGGGCATCGATCGTCGGTGACCCGTTCAATCGAAAAAATACTGGCGACAACACTCCGGCGATCGTCCATACCCAGATTGTCCCCGGAGACAAACTCACGCTCATGATTATGGCCAAGGGCGGTGGCTGTGAGAATCGCAGCAAATACAAGATGTGCACTCCAGCCGAAGGTATTGAAGGCGCGAAAAATTTTGTCATTGAGTGCATCAAAACTGCTGGGCCAGACGCCTGTCCGCCACTGATCGCTGGTGTGGGCATTGGCGGCACGTTTGAGAAAGCGGCACTACTCTCCAAGCGCTCACTCTTCCGTAGCATTGGTGAGCCGAACCCCAATGCTGAGATCAATGCGCTTGAGCAAGAATTGCTGGTCAAAGCCAATAAACTCGGGATTGGCCCGCAAGGATACGGTGGTGATACCACCGCCTTTGCCATTCATATCAATACCTATCCCTGTCATATCACCAGTTTACCGGTGGCGGTA
>JAYVFX010000689.1:0-1970 GCA_043772795.1 Deltaproteobacteria bacterium | reverse complement strand
TCGAAGCCGCAGAGCCGCGCACCATTTCGCCCTTCGACAACTTGTCATTGCTCGAACTAATTGTGAATACTGGTATTGCCAATGCCATCAACTCCCTGCCCAGTGGAATGAGAGCGAACAAAGAAGCCGTGGCCGAAACCATCGAGAACAACGTCCGTAGCAAGATCATCAAGGAGCATCTCAACGATCCGGCCTACTACGAAAAAATGTCTGCCTTACTCGATGAGATCATTGCCGCCCGGAAAGCCAAGGCGCTGGAGTACGAGAAGTACCTTCAACGGATCGCCGAACTGGCGAAGCAAGTAGCAGCTGGAAAGTCCGAGGAGACGCCGGAACAACTGAACACGCCGGGTAGACGCGCCCTGTATAACAACCTCAAGGAAAGTGCCAAGCGTGCAAGAGCAATAGATGAAGCACCTGCTGTTCACGAGGAGATAACACGAGACGATGTCCTTGCACTGGCCATCAAGATCGATGAAACTGTCAAACGCGGCCGACCTGAAGGCTGGCGCGGCATTAAAACGCGTGAAAGTACGATCAAGTAAGCTTTGTATAACATCTTGCAGGACGTGGCCGAGGTGGAGCGTATCTTCCTCATCATCGAGAAGCAGAAGGAATACTGACAGTGATGCAGATCGAACTGGGTGACATCGCTGTCGATGTGGTGAAGAAAGACATCAAGAACCTGCACTTGAGCGTGTACCCACCTGCCGGCAAGGTGCGCATTTCGGCACCACTACGGATGAACCTCGACACTATTCGTGTCTTTGCCATTTCCAAACTCGGCTGGATCAAGCGACAGCAGCACAAGCTGCGTGAGCAAGAACGCGAAACGCCGCGCGAGTATCTTGACCGTGAAAGCCACTATGTCTGGGGAAAACGTTACCTACTCACGGTGGTCGAAAGCGACAAGGCACCTGCCGTGGAACTCAAGCACAGCGAGATGCACTTACGGGTTCGTCCGGGTACGAGCGAGGAAAAGAAGCAGGCGATTGTCGACGAATGGTATCGCGCACAGCTCAAGGAGACAGTTCCTGCTTTGATCGCCAAATGGGAGCCGCTCATGGGTGTGAAAGTAGCGCGGTTCTTTGTCCAACGGATGAAAACGAAATGGGGAAGCTGCAACCCCAACTCCAAGAGTATTCGCCTCAACACTGAACTGACCAAGAAACCGCTGGAGTGTCTTGAATACGTCGTTGTGCATGAGATGGTCCACCTGCTAGAGCCCACGCACAACAGCCGCTTCGTCACGTTGATGGACAGCTTTATCCCCAAGTGGCAGTTTTACCGGGATGCACTTAATAGACTGCCTGTGAGGCACGAGGCTTGGGTGTATTGACAAAACGACTTCAAACCAGTCGATCTGTGGGGCTCATCGGGTAGCCAGGGACCTGAGTTCGACGTAACGAGATCCTTAGTTCACATAGGAAATAGGGTCAGGTCTTTACTTTGGCAGTTGTTTAGGTTTGCTCTCTTGGAGAAAGATACGCTAGATGACAACTTCAAGATCTGACCCCCAACTCCCGCTTTTTTATACTCCGCTGTTTTTCCTCTCTCCGCAGCAGAGTCACTGAGTGTTCTGCTCCCCCGGCTCTCGTCATAGGGGTGACAGCCTCCAACGGAAAGCGCACCAATCACCAATTATAGCGGTTTTCGCTTGGGCGAGCATACGTTCTTTGCCGACTTTACCCCTCTCCCTAGCCCTCTCCCACAAGGGGAGAGGGGAGCTGAAAATACTCTCTTCATACAAACGAAAACCGCTATAAGTGCTTCCAACTCCTGCGGTATTTCACGGTCCCGGAACGCATCGACTCGATGTAGGAGGTTTTGGTATCCCTCGCCGCTGAGGAGTGAATATAGACCAAATCTGGTCCGAACAGCCGTTCCATAGCGGCAACGTCGTTCGCGGCCTGCGCCTTGTAGCGTGCATCCTCCGCACTCAAGGCCTCTTTGGCAGTGATCGTCCCCGC
>JAYVFX010000688.1:0-2124 GCA_043772795.1 Deltaproteobacteria bacterium | reverse complement strand
TCTCAGACTCTTAGACGCGTAGACGCCTAGACTCGGAGACCGTTGGTCATCCCATCATCCCTGAGTTCGCTCCACCGTCGATGGTGATATTCGCGCCGTGAATGAACGCGGCCCGTTCGGAGGCCAGGAACAGAATGAGATCAGCACACTCCTCAGATTTGCCAACCCGACCTAGCGGCGTCATTTTCTTCAAGGCTTCCTCGCGGCTTGCTCCTACCGGTCCGAACGTCGAGAGAAATTTTTCCAACCGTTCAGTGAGAATCGGCCCTGGGTTGATCCCGACGACACGGACGCCATGTTTGGCACCTTCATCAGCCAAGGCTTTGGTGAAGTGGTTCACTGCGATATTGGCTGAACCACCGATCATATAGCTCCCCATCGGCTTTAATCCACCCGTACCCGCGACATTGATGATGACGCCACCGCCTTGCTTGTGCATCTGCGCGAGCACCTCGCGTGCCATGCGCATATAGCCAAAAAATTTGAGCGTCCAGTCATCCGTCCAGGCTTCATCGGGAAGTGTGAGAAAATCTCCTGGGCGAGCACTGCCCGCGTTATTAACCAAAATATCCACGCGACCAAAGGTTGCGACACAGCGAGCGACGACTGCTTTAATGTCTTCACCTTTGGTGAGATCGGCTTGCATACCGACAATCCGCCCTTCCCCGGCTTTCTCGGCCTGGCGAACGGTTTCTTCTAAAGCTTCTTTGCCGCGCGCACAGACAAGTGCCGAAGCTCCTTCGGCAAGAAACCCAAGCGCGGTGGCTTGGCCAATGCCTTTGCTCCCACCCGTTACGATTGCAACTTTGCCGTTGAGATTGAGTTGCATGGTCCCCTCCTTTTTTCTTGCATCAAAGCATCGTTATAAAGTCAGCACCCGCGATGGCAAAGCTCTGGTCTATGTATCAAGTTCTTCGACAAAACTCAGAACCGGCACACTTATTGTTCGTGCTTTCTGTAATCGTTTCCTATCTTCAAAAAGCGTGGCAACCAACAAGCCAATATCAGCCTTCACAACTTTCTCCCCACACTGCGGACAGACTCCTGCCGGAATCTCCTCGACAACAACGAGCTTCCTCTTCCGCCAGAATTCCTGCTTGATACGCTTCGCCTCCATCTTCTCACCACACACATGACATTCCCCGTAATCGTACGGACTCTCTTTCTTTTTCATGTGATTACTCCGCCAGATAGGTTGTAATAAGCAGGAGTTTTCCAGTCGATTTGATCCGAGAGATCACGGCAATTTGACGACCGTCCGTTGCCGGCCCAACAACCTCATAGCGAATCCCACGAAGATCTCTCGTGAACCTCCGCTTGATACGCCCGTGAGCTAGGGCATTCTCGATATCAGCAAAGACCAGATCGTCGTCGGCCATCTCTTCAAAGAAATGAGGGACAGTAAACTCAAATTCTTGAGCGCGAATTTTCTCTCGGATAACATCAATAACAGCCAACGCTTGTCCTCAATCTCTCTGTGATGTCTCCGCAGTTTCTTATACCGGCTTAAACTTCGCCAGCTTCACTCCTGGTTCGGGCTCCTCGAAAACAACCTGCACTGGCATATCCATACGAATGTCTTCATTCTTAACGCCAACTAGGTTCGTCACCAAAACAAGGTCTGGGTCTTCGTCAAGCTGTACTTGGGCCACGTTGTACGGCACTTTGTTCACCGCCGCCGGATGATTGGGATGGGTAATGATCGTCCACGAATAAACTTTCCCTTTACCACTGACTTTCATCCATTCGTGTTCCAGCGAGTTACAGTGTGGGCACATGGGGCGTGGCAACCAGCGGAATTTCCTACATCCTGTGCACCGCTGCATGAGCAGTTCGCCACGATTGCACCCAGCCCAAAATTCCTGGGCGTCAAAGTCAGGAAGCGGGCGGGGAAAGTTCACAGCCTCGGCCATTATCTGATCCTCCTTTGTTCGTATGGGGGGTCTCAATCAGTCCGCAAAATCGAATTCAACTTCGTAATAATGTCGGGTACGGTCGTCATCCTTCACCGTCCCCATTTCTCGGATCGCCGTAATACGACGACGCTTCTCTGGGTATGGTTCGCTTAACCCGTAGTCTTGGGAAGCAGAGAGGATCGAGTACGCCGATTCTTTGCGCATGTAG
>JAYVFX010000687.1:0-2981 GCA_043772795.1 Deltaproteobacteria bacterium | reverse complement strand
GGAGGCAAGGATGTCACCGCGAGGTGGGGCATTAGGATAAAAGGATCGCTGGCAATGCTGTGGGCTTGTCGCTGTGGATTGCGTTCTGGTAAGGCCGCCAGCGTTTCCCTCCTTACCAATATGGCAGGACAAGAGATGAAAAAGCTACGACGCCTTACTAAATCGAACCACATGACATTCGTACACTTTATAATGTGACCGCTCGGTTGTGTCATTCTGAGTGGAGCGAAGAATCTCTCGGAGAGACCCTTCGTTGCACTCAGGGTGACACCCTGGCGTGCCACTCTTTTGTGGTCTGATTTAGTATTCAGTCAATTTAATCTTGAAGGATAGTTTACCGTCATGCCCGCGCAGCCTATCCCAAGTTCTACTGGGATTTGTCTCAGGTTCTACCGGGAGCGGGCATCCAGGAAAAATATGCACTTGCCTGTGGTTATGCCTTCTGGATTCCCGCTTTCGCGGGAATGACGTTCCCCTGGCTATCCATCAAAACTTTCTTGACTGAGTACTAGGTGTCACTCTTGAATACCATTGGTACGTCCCCACTCCTTGTGATCTTGTCAATAAACGGTGGGCGAGGCATGGCAAACACGCGAGCCACCCGCAGAGGGACAGTACTGACGAACTCCGCTCTGATCCGCCATCGCCACGGTGTCAGGAGGTTGCTAAGGAATTACGCGCAGCAGGATACCATGGCATACTCTACTCCTCAGTGAGAAATCCCCCCGAGGAGCAGTGTGTAGCGTTGTTTTTGGAGCACGTTGATGCTCAGCTTCTTCTGGAACCAGCAGATCAGGAATGGGAGCAATTCATTGAGCAAGGGAGGCCCTAACTATGGCGAAAGCGATGGCGGCGCAACATCTGACTGCCCCAAGAGCTCCGGTTGCCGTGCGGAAGAAAACCTCACGACGGACACCAGCAGTCGTGTCCTCGGTTATGACAACGGACAAGGCTGGCCTTACTGCAGGCGAGATTCGCAACCTCCGCTTCCAACTCTCACCCGATCCGATCAAGCCACTGTCACAACAACGCTTCAGTCAGCTGCTGGGCGTGTCCTGGAGTACCATTGCGCGGTGGGAGGCTGGGGGAGCGATTGACGCTCGCCATGCGCTGAAATTAGCTCGCTTGCAGCGGGTGCTTACGATGCTCGACGACATGGTCACCCGCGCATATCGCCTCGCATTCTTCGAACAGGCACACCCCTTACTGATGCATCTCCGACCGATTGATCTGCTTGACACCGAGGAGGGGACGACGGCGGTTCTACGGCAACTGGAGGCGGCTGCGACGGGTGCGTTCGCGTAAGCATTCCCGAGACAGTGGGAAAGGGGGAGTATGGGTAAGGCATATGCCAAAGAGCTTGCTGCACTCGGTGACACCTACGAGTGGGCTCGAAGAGTGCCGATTGATCCGCTCGAAGAGTTCGTGGAGTTTGGGGGCAGGTCTGTAAGTTGTCATCTGGCGCATCTTTCTCCAAGAGAGGGAACCTAAGCAATTGCCAAAGTAAAGACCTGACCCTAAATTTCCAGTACTTGCGCAGTTTACAAACGATTATGATAACATTGTGTGAGCATTACGGTAGGAAGTTTACGCCCTTCGGTGTCCGCTTTTGTTACGTTCAAATATACGTCCACGTATTGCTAACAACGCCTAACTGTACGTGAATAAATGACTATTAGTGATTTCACTATTGGTTCCGATAAAATTATTAAGACCGACATACGCAAAGGAATAAAGACAATGCAAGCAGTCACACCAAGTCGAGAATATCGAGTTTCGGAAGCAATCGCCCGCAACGCAGTCCAGGCTTGCCTTGAACGTTCCAGTGAGAAGCCCTTGTTTCCTGACGATCTTGTAGGCGGTAGCCATGAGGAATGGCAGGCTCTACCTACTGTCTCTCGAATCGGCCCTAGGTGATTGAGTTTAAGGATCAGGTCTTGCAATCACGCAACTTTGTCAACAACAGCGAAGGAGGAATCCGTTCCGATGTGTTAATCCAAGACCTGACCTAATCCTTAAGTCCCTAATTTCGTTTTGTCGCTGCCAGTATCCGCGTCGTGGGACGAGCGCAGAGAACAAAAAAATCATTAACTATGAGTATCAAGAACAATATGTTCTGTGAACGAGAAGAGGTGCAGTTTTTCCAGTGGGCCGGGATAAGGCCATAGGCCATTCCTGGCACGATCGTCAATGCCGGAAACGCTCCGCTTATTCCGGCCTGCCTTCCTTTTCTCTTCATTCAAGTGCAAACCGCCATAGGAACATAAGCCCGACGCTTGAGCATCGGGCGAGAACAGGATGTTCGCATTTATCAACATTTCCTCGCCGCGGGAAACCGGTAGCCACAATTTTGATTTGCACTCTGTCAGCTCCGCGGCGTTTGACAGCCAATGTCCATCCTTGTTAGAAGCAAACCACCAGTAGTTCCGATCGAGCCGAAACGAATAAGGAAGATGCCGCCGACACCAACGGACTCAAGAGTTACTTGTGAAGCCCATTGGCTTCATCGCTGGGAATGAAAATCTATTCTTGCAGGAGGGACCTCCATGGAAAAAGACGTTACCTTTTACAGTGCTGGTTTTAAGTTGTTTGGCACGTTCTACTTACCAGACAAGATCCGCCCTGGAGAGAAACTCGCGACCGTCCTGTGTTGTCATGGCTTGCGCGCGAACCGCAAAGTGATCCTCCCAGAATTTGCTCGTGCTTTCGTGAAGCAAGGTTACGCCGCGTTCGTCTTTGACTACCGTGGGTTCGGTGAGAGCGAGGGAGCAAAGAACCGCTTGATTTCTCGTGAACGAGATGAAGACATCATCAACGCTACGACCTTTCTCGGCATGCAGCCGGAAATTGATGCCACCCGCATCGCTCTCTTCGGTATTAGTTATGGCGGGGCAAATGTTATTTCTACTGGCGCCGCTGACCCGCGCACCAAAGCAATTGTGAGCGTTGTCGGTTTCGGTGATGGCGACCGCTGGATGCGC
>JAYVFX010000686.1:0-2999 GCA_043772795.1 Deltaproteobacteria bacterium | reverse complement strand
GCAAAGTTGGCTGTGGAAGGAGGCGTCTCGCTACCCCGAGGAAAAGGGTTCCTGAAAAAGCCTCCCGCCGTCCAGGGAAAGGGACTGCCGCTCTCACAGGTTGTTCTAGAAAGTAGGCGATGATCTATTATCTGGATACCAGCGCCCTCGTCAAACATTATTACACAGAGAAAGGATCAACCTGGGTTCATTCTCTCTTTCAACCGGAGAACGTGCTCATGGCCTCAAAGGTTGCGACTCAATCACTCAATGGCTCAATTCCTCAATCAGCGCTCTCGCCTCTTGCAAGTCCTTCGTATCAAACCCTTCGGTGAACCAGTTGTAGACTTCGGATAACATCTGGTGAGCTTCGGCGAGCTTGGTGCGTGCTTCGTGTTGCGTGCTCCCTGCTCCTAGCTCCGTGTTCCTTGCGCTTACCTCTTCGCTCTTTGCACTTTGCCCCAAGGCTTGCTGCTGCCACAGGCGCGCGAGGCTGGTCGCCGCACGCAGTTCCAACGATTTGGCTTGCTGCTTTTGGGCGATCTCGATGGCTTTGAGGAAACAGGCTTCGGCTTCCGCCTCCGCCTCCGCGTGGGTATTGGGTGCTAGCGGCTGGGGGCTAGGATTTTCGGACGCCGGACCTCGGACACCGGACTGGGCGAGCGTCAGCTCGCCGCGTAGCCGATACAGCTCGGCTTCACACCACCGCTCATCATTCTTGTTCACCATCGACAACGCCTCAGCCACCGTTGTCAGCCCTTCTTCCTTGCGTCCTATTTTCCCGCACGCATCAGCCAGCAGGACTAGAAAATACGGTTGCCATAGCTCAGCTCCTGTCGTTTGGTAGGCTGCAAGACCCTGGTGCATCTGTGCAATCCTCTCTTCTCCCTGTCCTCGTTCGGCCAGAGCCCATCCCTGCAGGATAACGCCCCAGGGTAAGAAGAACGTAAATCTATGGTCGGTCGAGAGGGTTATGGCAGTCTCTGCCCACTCTTGGACAGCTTCCCCTTCCCGACGGAGCGAAGCTATCACACACGAAACGTTTAGGGCATAAGCAAGGATAAAAGGCTGAGACAGCTCTTGGGCGAGGGTGAGGGCTTCGTGCATTCTTTGCTGCGCCTGGGCCGGATAGCCAAGCTGCCAGAGTACGTTTGCAGCAAGAGCTGTGTGATACACTCCAGGGTCCCGTCCATAGAGAAAGGACCGGGAGCTAGATGGCTGGGTGGCATATAAGGCGAGCCCTTGCTCCGCCTGTTCGAGAGCGGGTGCAAACTTCCCCAACCACCACAACGGCAGTCCTCGCATATAGTGGGCCTCCAGGAGATATGTGGAGTCTTGCATCCTGTGGGCTAAAGCAAGGAGCTGCTCTGTCAACTCATCTGCCTTTTGCAACTCGCCCCGCGTTGTGTAGAAATTATTCAGCCCCCACAGTGCCTGGAAGCGCAGCGTCAGGTCCTCAATCTGTTGGCTCAAGGCTAACGCCTGGGCATAGACTTCCGCCACTTCAGGAGCCCCAGTCCCCTTTGTGACCATTAGCACCCGCCCCAAGGCAATCTGCAGGGTAAGTTCACGGTGAGTCCGTTGAGGTGAGTCCGGGCGGGTCTTGAGCAATTCGAGCCCCTGAGTCAGGTGTCCAACGGCCTCCATATAGGCACAGCGTTGTGTTGCTTTCTCTCCCGCCTTTCGCCAGTACGGAATCGCCTGCTCAATAAGATTTGCCTCGGTGTAGTGATGGGCGAGCAGTTCAGGTTGAGCTTCTTTGGTGTCTGGAAATCGTTCTTCCAGGATTCGGGCGATCTGTTGGTGATACTGCTGTCGGGTGCTCTTGAGGAGCGACTGGTAGGCCGTATCCTGAATCAGCGCATGTTTGAAGAAGTAACGGGCCTGTTCGCCAATGCCACGTCGATAGAGAATCTCGGCTTCCACCAGTTTGGCTAGAGCTGTCTGTAGGTCGACTTCACTGACAGAAGCCACAGCGTGTAACAGCTCGTAGGAAAACTCTCGCCCCAATGTCGCTCCGAGTTGGGCAATCTGTCGTGCGGAAGACAAACGATCCAATCGCGCCAGGAGCGCTTCCTGGAGTGTCGCGGGAATTGCTAGTTGGAGAGGGGCGGATCGGGGCGACTCCCTAGACTCCCTAGACGCAACAGACTCTATGACGCTTTTCGTTAACTCTTCGACGAACAACGGCACGCCATCGGTCTTAAGCCGTATCTGCTCAATCACCTCAGCCGACAGCTTGTTACCCGTGGCTGCTCGCTCAATCATCGCCTCGACCTGCTTCTTACCCAAGCGATTGAGCGTGAGTTGAGAGATGTGGGAACGCAGCTTCCACGGTGACGTAAACTCGGGACGGAAGGTGAGCACGAGGAGTAGTTTAGTCGTGGGAATCTGTTCAATGAGCAGCGACAGAAACTCCAACGACGAGGGGTCCGCCCAGTGCAAGTCCTCCCACACTGACACCGTCGCTTGCCGCTCGGCTTGCGCGACTAACAATTGTAGGAGTGCTTGTAGCGTCCGCTCTTTCTGCTTCTGTGGGGTGAGCGTAAGCGGAGGATAGGTTGATGGCGTTGACAGCGAGAGTAACGCCGTGAACAGGGGCAACGACTCTTGCATGTCGTACAACGTCAGAGAGCGCTCCAGTTTTTCTATCTTCTCACTGTCAGTGTCTTGCCGCGTCAACAGTAACGTCCGCTGTAAGACTTCGATCAACGGATACAACGCGCTGTGTTGATGATACGGCGAACATCGGGCTTCAAACAGCAACGACCCTTCACTTGTCACCTGCTCACGTAGGGTGTGCGCCAGGCGGGATTTACCAATGCCCGGCTCACCGCTGAGTAACACCACTTGCCCCCGTCCTTCTTTGGCTTGCTCCCAACGATCAATCAGTAAGCCCACTTCTTGTTCCCGGCCTACCAGCGGCGTGAGCGTCCCGCGCCTGGAAAGGGGAGAGGTTTCTTGTCGTTCACTCTGCACGTGGTAGACCGCAATCGGGGTATCGATACCCTTGACCAGAT
>JAYVFX010000685.1:0-2412 GCA_043772795.1 Deltaproteobacteria bacterium | reverse complement strand
CGCCTGCGAGCGTTGTTTTTGCGTGAGCCCGGGCCGTGGGAAGCCTTTTGGCATCACAATTGACCCGCAAAAGCTACCGACAAAGGAGACGCTTACCCGACCGAGCAAGGGTTCATCGTACGTAAAACCACAGACAACCTGGAAGCGTATGACTTCCTCTTACGCGGGGTGGAGCAGTTTTTCCGCCGCACGCAAGAGACCAATATCCAGGCGCGGCAGATGTTTGAGAAAGCCCTGGCGCTGGACCCCCGATATGCAGAGGCGTACGCGTGGCTGGGGGCGACCTACGACCTTGAGTGGGCCGTGCGCTGGAGTGTGGACCCCCAGACCCTGGAGCGGGCGGTGGCGCTGGCGCAACAGGCCCTCACCCTGGACGACTCGCTGCCTCTATCCCATTCGCTCTTAGGTCAGGTCTATGCGAAGAAGCGGCAGTATGACCAAGCCATCGTTGAGGGTGAACGGGCCATTGTCCTCGACCCCAATAATGCTGATAGTTATCAGTTTCAGGCGGAAGTGCTGAACATGGCGGGCAGGCCAAAAGAAGCCCTGGGAATGATAGAGCAGGCGATGCGGCTCAACCCCCGCTATCCGCCTGGGTACTCATTCCGATTGGGTTGGACCTATCAGTTGAGCGGGCGCTATGCCGAAGCGATCGCCCCGTTGAAGGAATCCAGCAGCCGGAACCCTAGTCATGCGCCTGTCCCCATCCTCCTAGCTTCTTGCTACGCACAGCAGTGGGCCTCGCAACAGAGTGCGGATGCCCAGGCGTTGACGCAGGCGTTGGCGGCGGCGCAACGGGGTCTCACCCTCAATGACGCCTACTGGGGGGGACACCTGGTCCTGGGCTACGTCTATCTGTTGCAGAAGCAGTATGACCAAGCCCTGGCTGAGATGGAGCGAGCTGTTACTCTTGCTCCTAACGAAGCGGGGAGCTATGCCAGTCTGGCTTATGTGCTAAGCCAAGTGGGTCAGCCGGAGGAGGCGTTGAGGGTAACAGAAAAGGCGCTGCGTCTTCAGTCTTCCCTTGCGCTGGATCAACACTTAAACTGGATAGGTTCTGCCTATTATCTGGCCGGGCGACCTGAGGAAGCGATTGCCCCTCTGAAACAATATCTCATCCGCTACCCCGACATTCTTGACACCCACCTAACTTTGGCAGCAGTCTACAGCGAGTTAGGCAAAGAGGCAGAAGCCCAGGTCGAAGCGGCGGAAGCGCTGCGGATCAATCCAAAGTTCTCGCTGGAGGTTCACAAGGAGAGAGTGCCCATCAAAGACCCGGTGGTGTTGGAGCGGCATATTACTGCGTTGCGCAAGGCGGGGTTGAAGTGAGTGTACTGTGAGGCATGCAGAAGGCAAGAAAGAAAGGTTGACAAAAGCGAAACATGGCTCACCATTCAGAGCTATGCTGGCTAACAAACCGCTCCAGAGGGACGCGGCCCCTGTTGCGGTTCATACTGAACCTGAACAGTCCCGGTTGGGGCCGCGCCCCTGAGCGGGAGCGTTAGGTGATCGAGAGAATTCTGCTCTTCAATGTTCTATTTTGAGGAGCACCTTAAAACGAGTACGGCGACTCAACTATGCCAGCAGACAACACTCCAGCAGCCAGCACCTACGTCTTCGATAACGCCGCAGCCCAGACACGCCAGCGCTTTGAGAGTCTTGCGCGACTCCATGACCCTACGACGTTCCGACATCTGGAAGCCCGAGGAGTAAAGGATGGTTGGCGCTGCCTAGAGGTAGGAGGTGGAGGCGGCTCCGTGGTGACCTGGCTCAGTCAACGGGTCGGGCGGACCGGACGCGTGGTCGTCACCGACATTGACATCCATCACCTCACGCATCTCAATCAAGCTAACGTCGAGTTTCGTCAGCATGACATCGTGCGCGACGCGTTGGAGGAAGGGGCCTTCGATTTGGTGTACACCCGCTTGGTCCTCCAACACATTCCCGAACGAGCCCAGGCGTTACAGCGCATGCTGGCGGCGCTCAAGCCGGGCGGTTGGGTAGTCATTGAAGACTACGACGCGGAGACAGACCTCTCCGACCCTGCGAGGTATCCTGGGGAGCAGAGGATAGACGCGTGGATAGTGGCAGCCCGATTGATGACGGCTCGGGGTGTAGATCTCCGTTTCGGACGCCGGGTGGTAGGGCTCCTCAAGGCGACCGGGCTTGGCGAGGTAGAGGCTGAGGGGTCTCTAGTAATGTACCAAGCACATTCTCCGGGAACATTGTTGATGCGTGCCAATCTGGAACAACTGCGGTCGGCGCTCGTGGCAACCGGCACCATTACCGACGCCGAATTGGATAAGGACCTAGCTGATGTCAGGACACATTTCATAAATAGGCGGGCAGCCACGAGTTTTCACTCATGAGAGACTTGAGTGATGACGCACCAAGACTCAGAAACTACCCGCC
>JAYVFX010000684.1:0-3296 GCA_043772795.1 Deltaproteobacteria bacterium | reverse complement strand
CTACTGCCTCTTTTGAGCCCAAGGACACAACCATGAGTGATTCACAAACTGGTTTAGCCCCGGCCCTGCGACCAGAGGTGTTGGCGAAGCTACAAATGTTGTTCAGCGAGATCTCGGGGATCGCGGCAGCTGAGATCAACACGACCGCTCCGTTTCTAGAAATCGGCCTCGATTCCCTACTGCTCACTCAGGCGAGTACGGAAATTCATAAGAAGTTTGGCGTTAAGATCACATTCCGACAACTCCTTGATGAATTGTCAACGCTCGAAGCCTTAGCCTTGCACCTCGGCCAGTTTGTTCCAGCGGAAGAGCGCGTGATCACCCCGCCAAGGCAAGTAGACCAACAGACAGAGCCAGGAGCAGCAGAAATGACCCAAGCGGTGCTTAGTGATGTATCGTCGCGCAACAGCCACGCGATTGGAACTGACGGACCAACCGTCGCCACTCCAGCGCGTAATGGAGAAAGCGGAGCCTTGGAGCGAATTCTGACCAAACAGCTGGAGATCATGACACGTCAGCTCGACATGCTGCAGGGTAAAAAAATGACTGCGCCTGCTCTCGATGTGCATGAAGGTGAGTTGTCTCAGTCGCGCACCCCGCCAAGGCCGAATACACCGCCCCGGCTACACGCATCTCCTAATGGGACACCAGCGGTCAGCCAGTCACATTCACCTACGCCGACCGCAGAAAACGCCAAGCAAGAGCCGAAGGCCTTCGGCCCGTATAAGCCGATTCAGAAAGGAGAAAGCGGCGGGTTAACTGCGCAGCAGCAACAACACTTAGACGCGTTCATTACCCGCTATACTGCCCGCACGCGTGAATCCAAACGCCTGACCGCCCAGCATCGCGCGCATCTTGCTGATCCTCGTTCGGTCACCGGTTTTCGTCTGCTATGGAAAGAAATGGTGTATCCGATAGTCACGAACCGCGCACAAGGCTCGAAACTGTGGGACGTGGACGGCAACGAGTATATTGATATGACCAATGGGTTTGGCGCCATCCTGTTCGGACACTCACCACCATTTGTGACGTCGGCAATTGAAGCCCAGCTCAAGCAAGGAATGGAAATCGGTCCACAATCACCGCTCGCAGGACAAGTGGCGGAGTTGCTGTGTGAAATGACGGGGATGGAACGTGCAACGTTCTGTAATACTGGCTCGGAAGCCGTACTGGCGGCCTTACGGATTGCCCGAACCGTCACCGGGCGTGACAAAGTTGTGACTTTCTCTGGTGATTATCACGGCATTTTCGATGAGGTGCTGGTCCGTCCTACCATGACCAACGGGGTGATGAAGTCCAGGCCCATTGCACCTGGCATCCCGTTGAGCATGGTCGACAATGTTACCGTGCTCGATTACGGCACTCCCGCGTCTTTGGCATGGCTGCGTACCCACGCCCATGAGTATGCGGCAGTGTTGGTTGAGCCAGTACAAAGTCGCCGCTTGGAATTACAACCCAAAGAGTTTCTCCAGGAGCTACGCAAACTCACCGCTCAATCTGGAACAGCCTTCATTTGTGATGAGATCGTCACTGGATTTCGCGTTCATCCTGGCGGCGCACAAGCACTCTTCGGTATTCAAGCGGACATTGCCACCTACGGGAAAGTCATCGGTGGTGGTGTCCCAATCGGAGTCGTCGCAGGGAAAGCAGCGTTCATGGACGCCTTAGATGGTGGAACCTGGCAGTACGGCGACCAATCAGGACCGGAGGTAGGAGTCACGTTTTTTGCGGGAACGTTCGTGCGACATCCGCTCGCGTTAGCAGCAACGTGGGCTTGTCTCAATTACCTCAAGGACAACAGTCCAGGACTACAGCGCCGCTTGAATCAGCGCACGACTCAATTGGTCGAGACCTTAGCCGCGCATGCTGAGCGAGTAGGCGCCCCTATTCGCCTCACGCATTTCAGTTCTTTATTCTGGATTCAGTTTCCTGCGGACCTCCAGTATAGCAACCTGTTTTTTGCCTATATGCGTGAAAAAGGCATTCATCTGTGGGAAGGACGGGCGGGCGTACTGACGACCGCCCACACTGACGAAGATCTCGATCGCGTGGTTCAGGCGTTCAAAGCGAGCATCGCTGAACTACAGGCGGCGGGATTTCTTCCGGGGTCGTCCCACGAACACCCTCCGGTGCCAGGGGCTCGTTTGGGCAAAGATGGAAAGGGCAATCCGGCCTGGTTTATTCCTGATCCGGAGCGGCCAGGGAAATATCTGCAAGTTGGGGAGTCGCAATGAAACCGAAAGTTCAGGATTCGCCTACACCTCAAACACTCACGCCAGTCGACTTCGACCCGTTTGCCAAAGCAGCTGAACCGGTTCGCTTTCCCTTGACCGAAGGGCAGCGCGAGATCTGGGCGTCCGTGCAGATGGGGCGCGAAGCATCGTCTGCGTATAATCAGTGTTTCCCACTGCGGGTGCGAGGCCGCCTTTTACCTGACGCAATGCGCACAGCGATTCAACTCCTCGTTACGCGACATGAGGCACTTCGCATAGTGTGCGACTCGGAAGGGGAGACACAGACAGTACTCCCAACGGTCACGCTCAACATCCCGGTCATCGATCTGTCAGGACAAGGAGTGATAGAGCGAGACGCTGCGATTGCCGCACGTCTTCATAATGAAACTCAGGAACCCTTTGACCTGGCACAAGGACCGCTGGTACGCGCTCAGATCATCAAAGAAACGCAGGACTGTCATCTTATCGTGCTGACTGTACATCACATCGTGAGCGACGGATGGTCGGCTGGCATTCTCCTCAAGGATCTCGCCGCGTTGTATGACGCTGAGAGCTTTGGTATCCGCGCACAATTGCCGGAAGCGGGACGATTTAGTGACTATGCACAACACCAAGTAGGTACGGAGTACCAAACTCAGGCAGCAGCAGCGGAGCGGTACTGGCGGACACAGTTTGCGGACACAGTTCCAGTATTGGAATTCCCCCTTGATGGGCCTAGACCTCCTATCAAAACCTATAACTGCGCCCAGCAGCGTCTCTCTCTTGATGCAGCCATGTATCGCGACCTCAAGCGAGTGGCAGCCAAGCATGGCTGCACGCTGTACACGTTGCTGTTAGCCGGCTGTCAGACACTGGTGCACCGCTTGACCGGACAAACAGATTTTGTGGTGGGAATTCTTGCGGCTGGGCAAGCCCTTGTTGGAGGGAATACACTGGTCGGTCACGGCACGAATCTTCTTCCTTTGCGCGCCACAATTGATCCCGGGGCCCCGTTTGCGGCTTATCTTCGGGAGGTGCGTGACAAGATGTTAGACGCTCTTGAACATCAAGCCGTAACGTTTG
>JAYVFX010000683.1:0-4473 GCA_043772795.1 Deltaproteobacteria bacterium | reverse complement strand
GACAACGCCGTCGAGCCTACCAAGTCACAGAACATCACTGTCAGTTGGCGCCGTTCCGCCGCCTGGGGCTGGGGGCTCGGGATTGGAGATTGGGCTTCTTGGCTGTGGACTTGCTTTGACTCCGGACTCTGGACTCTAGACTCTGGACTGCCTCCACTCTTTGCTTTTTGCTCTTCGTCCCTTGCTCCAAGCTCCCTGCTCTTTGCTCCTTGCTCTTGGACCCACACCAACATCTTCCCATCTTTATCGACGGCGGTTTCTCTGACCTCAATGAGTTCTGCCTTCAGATCTTCCAGCGTCTCGTCATCCAGGTCGAACTCGCGTTTCAAGGCGCGATACGACACCCGGCCGTCTCGCTCAAGCCAAGTCCTCACTTGTTCTATCAATTCCGAGAATTTCACATCGTTCTCCGACAGCCGTTACAAATCCGAAGTACTAGCCAGCATTCATATCCGACAGCAGTGGTAGATCACGCAAAGCACGTTGCGTCTTGTGTGTTACGCAGGTTGGATTGCGCTTATCAGTTTTCCCTTACGCTGCTGGTTCCGCTTTGCAAAGGCAAACAGGCCATTGACCGCTTCTACCAAGGCTTGTGCACCGCCAGGCTCAAAATAGACCGCGTCGCACTTCGTACACACCAGTGTACGAATACCAGCAACAGAGACGCGCATCCCCTCGCGCTCAAACTCTTGGATGATGGTCCGGGGTCGCACGTTCCCCCCACATTCAGAACAAGGGGAATGTAATACGTCTTTCGTCATTGTTTCCTTCCTCTTCGCGTTGGGCTGCTCCACCAGGGCCGCTGGGGAATATACACCGTCACAATATCAACAACACTCGGCTTCGATAGGTCACAAAGTACATGCAACGGTGGCGGGGTTGTCCGCGTGAAGTGGAAATACCCCAGCAACAGATAGCGCGATTCCTCTGCGTACTCCTCTATGATCCGCAGCGTTCCTTTTACTGCTTCCAGGAGTTGGTTTTCATCGAATCCTTCTTCGATCATGTGTCGCACGGCATGTATTCCGATACGGTAGTGCTTGGTTCGCACCAGCTTTTGAAGCTGCTGGATCAGATCGATTCGTAGCGCCATACGATGCCTACGACTCTAGCTCCTCAATCAATGCCTTCGCCTCTTGCAAGTCCTTCGTGTCAAACCCTTCGGTGAACCAGTTGTACACTTCTGACAACAGTTTGTGAGCTTCGGTGAGCTTGGTGCATACTCCCTGCTCCGTATTTCCTGCTCTTGCCTCTTTGCTCTTTGCCCTTTGCCCCAAGGCTTGTTGCTGCCACAGGCGCGCGAGGCTCGTTGCGGCGCGGAGTTCCCAGGACTTGGCTTGCTGCTTTTTTGCAATCTCAATCGCTTTGAGGAAATACGCTTCGGCTTCGCCTTGGGGATCGGTTTCTATTGTTGCTCCCTGCTCCCTGCTCTTTGCTCCCTGCTCTTTGCTCTCTTGCTGGAGCGTTAGCGCTCCCTTGAGCCGATACAGCTCTGCTTCGTAGAAACGCTCCCCGGTTTTGTCCACTATCGCTAGTGCTTCGGCTACGATAGCGAGGCCTTCTTCTGCCTGCTGCGCGGTCCCATAGGCCTCGGCCAGCAGAGCAAGAAAATACGGCCGTGTCGCTTCTATTCCCAGGTCCCGGAAGGCGGCCAGACCTCGGCGTATCTGTGTAATCCCTGCTTCCACCTGCCCCTGCTCAGCCAGGACCCTGCCCTGTAGGATAGACCCTTGCACTGCGAAGAATGGAAATCCGTGCGCGGTTGCCAGTGAAATCGTTTCCTCTGCTCGTGCCTGCATTGTTTGCCTCTCTTGGCGGAAATGATGAAGCATGGCAGCTCGGCCTAGGGCTACAGTTAGGCTGTAAGAGTGAGATAGCTCTCGGGCCAAGGTCATAGCTTTATGGGTTCTTTGCAGAGCTTGGTCCGAATACCCAAGCTGCCACAGAGCAAAGGCTCCGTGGATTTGGCAAACCACTCCTGGGTCAGCCCCATACAGGTAAGCGAGAGAGCGGTGTTGTTGGAAGTCGTAGAGAGCAATACCCTGTTCCAGGTGCTCTCCAGCTGGAATGAACTCTCCCAAGTGGTACAAGCACTGCCCCAGCGCCTGATGGGCCGGTAAAAGAAGGGCTGGATCTTGCACACCCTGGGACAGGCTGAGGAGCTGCTCCGCCAGCTCACGTGCGGTCTTATACTCCGAGCGTACTATATGAAATGTAAAAAGCCCGAACAGGACTGGGAAGAGTTGTGGAGTCTCTCCTACCTGCCGGCATAGTTCTAGGGCACGGGTATAGACTCTTCCCACTTCCGGAGCCGTATACCCCTTAGTGGATACAAATGGACCACCCAGGGTGATTTGCAGCGTAAGTTCTTGCTGAGCGCGATCTGGAGTGTTCGGTAAGGTCTCAAGCAACTCCAGCCCCTTAGTCAGGTGGCTAATCGCTTCCACATGGGCCGAGCGCTCTACAGCTTTCTGTCCTGCCTGCTGCCAGTACGGAATCGCCGGCGCGGTCAGTCCTGCCTCGGTGTAGTGATGCGCCAGGAGTTCAGGCTGAGTCTCTTTGGTCTCAGCAAATCGCTCATCCAACACTCGGGCAATCTGCTGGTGATACTGTTGGCGGGTGCTCTTGAGTAACGATTGATAGGCCGTGTCCTGAATCAGCGCATGTTTGAAGAAATACCGTGTTTGCTCCCCCACGCCGCGCTGGTACAGAATCTCCGCTTCGACTAACTTCTTTAAGGCAGCGTGTAAGTCGGTCTCGTTTAACGGTGTCACAGCTTGAATGAGTTCATATGAGAACTCGCGTCCTAACGTCGCCCCCAGTTGGGCAATCTGTCGGGCGGTAGACAAGCGGTCGAGCCGGGCCAGGAGGGCTTCTTGTAACGTCGCCGGGATAGCCAACATTGCCCCAGATTTTCCATCCCGACCCCAGACCCCCGGCCCCTGGCCCCCGATCGACTCTACCACACTCTTGGTGAGTTCCTCGACAAACAACGGTACCCCATCAGTCTTCACCCGGATCTGTTCGATGACTTCTGGGGATAACTGGCTGCCTACTGCCGCCTGTTCGATCATCGCTTCGACCTGCTTCTTGCCCAGCCGATTGAGCGTGAGTTGAGAGATATGCGAGCGTGGCTTCCACGGTAGCGTGAACTCGGGTCGGAAGGTGAGGACCAGGAGCAGCTTGGTGGTGGGAATCTGTTCGACGAATAACGAGAGAAACTCCAACGACGATGGGTCCGCCCAGTGCAGGTCTTCCCATACCGACACTGTCGCTTGGCGCTCGGCTTGCACGACCATCATCTGTAACAGCGCCTGCTGCGTGCGCTCTTTCTGCTTCTGCGGAGTGAGCGTAAGTGGTGAATACTGGGCCGGAGTTGGTAGCGACAGCAGCGCCGTAAACAGCGGCAGACTGTCCTGCATGTTGTACAAGGCCAATGCCCGTTCCAGTTTTTCTATCTTCTCACTGTCGGTATCTTGCCGCGTCAATAACAACGTGCGCTGTAGAACTTCGATCAAGGGATGTAACACGCTGTGTAGATGATACGATGAACACCGCGCTTCATAGAGTAACGAGCCTTCACTCGTCACCTGCTCTCGTAGCGTATACGCCAGGCGGGATTTGCCAATGCCCGGCTCACCGCTGAGCAGCACCACTTGTCCTCGTCCTTCTTTGACTTGCTCCCAGCGGTCAAGGAGTAAGCCCACTTCCTGCTCGCGTCCGACTAACGGCGTCAAACTTGCTCTTCCCGCCAGCGGCGACGCATTCTGCCGTTCGCTCTGTACGTGGTAGACGGCGATAGGCGTATCAATCCCTTTGACCAGATGTGAACCAAACGGCTGACCCTCAAACTGGCCGGCGAGTAACCGCTGGGTCGTGGCACTAATGACGACCGTGTTGGGTTCGGCTAACCCTTGAATGCGCGCAGCAATGTTCGGGGTCTCTCCCAGCGCCAGCAGCTCGCGTTTCTCCTTGCTGCCGATCTCGCCGATCACGACTAACCCGGTGTGAATGCCGATGCGGACTCTTAATTCCCTCGCCCCTTGGGGGAGAGGGCTAGGGTGAGGGGTATCTTGCAAAGGTGGGAGCTGCTCACCCTCACCCCGACCCTCTCCCCTCAAGGGCAAGGGAGAAAAAAAGGACACTCCTACCAGGGCAGAGGGAACCTGGTGTCGCAACGCATCAATGATCTCTAACCCTGTTCGTACCGCCCGCCGCGCGTCATCTTCATGCGCCGTGGGATAGCCGAAGTACACCAGCAACCCATCGCCCAGATACTGCGCAAGGTAACCTTCATGTCGTTGAATCACCTCCGCGCAGGTCTGCTGATAGCGTTGCACTACCGCCCGGTAGTCTTCGGGGTCAAGTTGGGCGGACAACGCCGTCGAGCCTACCAAGTCACAGAACATCACTGTCAGTTGGCGCCGTTCCGCCGCCTGGGGCTGGGGGCTCGGGATTGGAGATTGGGCTTCT
>JAYVFX010000682.1:0-2235 GCA_043772795.1 Deltaproteobacteria bacterium | reverse complement strand
GGGGGCCGCGGTAACAGTCAGCGGTTTTTCGACCAGGACCTTTGTGGATGGCGCACAAAGCCAACAAAGGGCCCAAGAGGAAGCAAGTAGTAACTCGTTCGACTGGCCGCATTTCGGCCCAGCCATGCACGACGTCAATCACGCTTGGGCCCTTATGCTAACCTCCGACAAGTTGAAGCGTAAAACAATAGACGTCGCGATAATTGATGCAGGTTTCTCCGGCAATTACCAAGATGAAAGTGACTTCAACCAGTGGCTCTGCGCTTCTGGGTCGTGTGCGAATCCGTTTAAGTGCGGGGGTGGTGGATCGTGTCCGTGGCATGGGCTGCACGTAACAAATGCAGGGTTTGGGGAACCAAACAACACGCGTGGTGGGGCCGGGCCCGGTGCAGGTGTGAGCGCCCTAACCCTGGATTGGGGTTTTGGCGACATGGTGTCACTCTTGCTAGAAATACCAGCGCTGGCATTTACAGGCAACGACATCGTTAATATCAGCGCAGCCATTCCGGTACCCGATTACCTCTTTTACACCACTCTCCCCGCGGAGATCGTACTGAACTTGGCTAGAACTGTTGAAGGGCGTCTGATTTTTGCGGCGGCCGGCAATACCAATACGAACGTCGATCAAAAACGTTGCTTTGATCTTTTCATCGCTACGATTTGCCCATGGGAAAAGGAGACCTGGTTTCCGTGTGAGAGCGGTGGAGTTAATTGCGTAGGTGCAACCAATTATGCCGACAAGGGACGTGCCTCCTACTCAAACTTTGGCAACTCGGTCAGGTACTATGCATCCGGGACTGTGGTTTCAACTGTCGATCCTGAGACGCACAATATCGTCGCAGATCGCGACCACAGTCAGTTCCAGACTGACCAGGGAACGAGCTTTGCTGCGCCGTTCATTGCGGGTACAGCGGCGCTTACTTGGGCAGCCAAAACGGACCTTCATGCAGGCGGCGTCGAGGCTTGCTTATCTTTCGGTAGGGTCGGTGGCCCCGACGGTCGCTTCGTGAATACTTTCAAGTCCACTGCGTGCGCACTAGGCAATCCAAGCAACCTGGCACCCTTCGTAGAAATCACCGAGCCATTCCCCGACACGATAAACTTGGACGCTGTTGGATTGGTCAGCTTGACGGCGCAGGCGTCTGACTTTGAATCTGGACCTATCTCTCAAATCGGATGGTCCAGTGACGTAGAAGGCAACCTTGGGTCAAGCGCCCCGGGTTCGGCTTTCCTGTATACCCCGAGTGGCCCGGGCATCAGAAAAATCACCGCTACAGCGACAGATTCCTCCGGCGCGACTGGTAAGGACACGGTGACCATAACGTTTAACCCGAGCCCCCCGAACGTGGTTATTCTGGCGCCAAAGGGTCCCGTTTTCGCGAATCTTCCGACTAACATGATTGCGATGGTGACAAACGCCCCGGAGCTTATTCCCGTGCAACCTTGCAGCACTAGCGTGTGGACGGGATTTAAAGGCAGCTCTGCATTATTTACTCAATCGGGTGTATGCTCACTCCAGCAGACGTTCGTTAGCACTGGCGCGCACCGCGTGGATGTGTCCATGACCCAGCAAGGGCTGGTCGGGACTGCATCCCAGGCATTTGATGTAATCGACGATGGTCAGTTGCATGTTGCAATCACAAGCCCATTAAGAGATGTCGATATGCGTGTGCCGCTTACCGACGGCGCGCCTGTAACTCTTTCTGCGGCTGTGAACGTCGCGCCCTCGACTGTTGCGTCGTATACATGGGCAGTGCGCAAGTACACCCGTGAGGGCAATCTGTTAAACGGGACTGATTTTCCCACGGGGCAATCAGTTAGTGTTATAGCCGCCGGCACAGGAGTAGATTGCGGTCCAGGTGCTTCCTACCGTATTGAAGTTTTCGCCACTGATACTCTTGGTCGGTTCGCCACCGATTTTGTGGAGGCTATCGTGCCGGATGCTTGCACCGGTGTATAGTAGAGGAACATGACTATACGAACGACCTTATTGTACTCGTTGGCAGCGTTCATTCTCGCGTGCGGCACCGACAACTCTAATGTCGATGCCCTCGCAGGGAACGGAGGGATAGGCGCTGCGTCAGCTGGTGCGAACGGGTCGTTCGCGAAAGCGGGTAGCGGGGGAACCTCAGGTAACGGTGCTTCTTCGGGTAGTGCCTCGGGCGGTGCGCCTCCGTCGGGCGGCGCGGGAGCGAGTCCAATTGGGAGTGCAGGTTCTCTCTCACCTACTGAACT
>JAYVFX010000681.1:0-6859 GCA_043772795.1 Deltaproteobacteria bacterium | reverse complement strand
GTGGAATCGACGAGATCACAAAAGAGCACCGTCAGTTGGCGCCGTTCAGCTGGGGGCTGGGTGGAACTTGGAACTTGAAACTGGGAACTTGAAACTGGCGAAGCGCCCGTCCAGACCAGCATTCTGCCGTCTTTATCAACAGCCGCTTCTTTAACCTCGATGATTTCTTCCTTGAGCGCGTCAAGCACGTCCTCGCTCAGGTCAAACTCCAGTCTGAGCGCCCGATACGAGACCCGACCCTCACGCTGCAACCATGCAAGTGTTTGCGATACCACTTCGGAAAACTTCATGCGCTGTTCTCATTCCTTGGACAATCTGTTCTCCTTTCATATAGGCAGTTTGTCGCGTCCGTACAAGGAGAACACGCAGCCTTCTTTTAATTTAAAACGCGAACAGCGCATCAAGCTGCACACGATTAACCATCGAGTTGGTCAGTCCTTTGGGGCGGTCGATGAAATTTACAAAATAGCCTTTTGTGGTCAGTGTCAGACGCGGCAGCAGCATGTAGTCGATTTTCGCAATCGGCCCTTGCACGTTCGTGCCCCCGCGACGCCCGTAGTCACTCTGGGTAAACATCGAAAGCACGGAATCGGTTTCGATGCGTGTCCAGGCTGCTGAAAATGCCCAATCCCCCGGATTCTTGGTCTGGCCGATCCCGGCTCCGACAAGGAATGCGTCGTTCTTCCCAAACGCGGCTTCGGTATTGTGAGCATAATCGACCATCAGGGTAAACGGCCACTGCGGATACCCAGTATCGAAACTCAACTGTCCACTGGCGTTAACGATGTTGAAACCGCCAGCAAAGCGCGCAATGGGATTCTTGGTGTCTGGCACAATGAGATTCCCTCCGCGTATCACTTTCCCATCTTGAAGTCGGACGGAGTTGGTAAGAACAAGTTGTGTGTTACGAATACGCTCCAGAGCGATGGCATCCGAACGACCAAAGTAGTAGTCACCGGCCGCCAGGGTCAGTTGTGTGGAGGCAGTCGGGGCCAGTGCCAGTTGTACTTGCTCGCCCAACATGTAGGAGTCCCGCCCTGGGAAAAACTCTTTCACGGACCACTGGCCTGCCGCTATTTTTAGACTGCGTACGAAGTCTTTACCTTCAAACAGTGTCAGCTCTTCTGCCGCACCCTCAGGCGTGAGATCTTCATCAAACACCAGCTCTGAACCAATCACCGCGCGAGGCCGGAAGAAGTTGACACTGAATTTTCCAGCAGTGAGGGCAAGAAACGACTTCTCCAAGCCGAAGCTCTTGCCGGGACGAAAGGTAATATAGGCGTTGTCGATGTTGATCGGTTTACGGCTGAAGACATCAGTCATCGTCTGGTTATTTGCGATGATTTCATTCGGGTCGCCACTGACGATACGCAGTCCCGCTTCAAGCTCGTCGCTGATTTGCAATTTCGTACCAAACCGCAGCCGGAAGCGTTGGCGATTTCGCGCACCAATCGACTCTTGATAAAAGCCCTCGTGTCGGACCCGAATATCCCCAGAGAAGCTGATGCGGTTGAGCCAGTCGATACTCTTCTTCACATCCGCAACTGCTGTCTTCTTCAGCTCTTCGACGGCTTTGCTTTGCTGTTCCGCTTGCGCTTGTTGCTGCGCCTCGATGCGTAAGATCCGTGCATTGACATCAGTTGGTGCTACCGCCGACGGCTTGAGTTGGGCTAGATCTTGATCGTTCAAGATACCTTTGGCTTTGAGCAGATTAATCAAGGCTTGCTGATCATCTTCTCCGGTCCCACCTTTGCCACTGCTGGCACGTAACTTTTGTATATCTTCTTGGCTGAGAACACCTTTGGCTTTGAGGATATCAATCAGTGATACTTCTTGAGCATTAGCGAATCCGCCAAAGAGGAAAACCATCAACACGACAATCAGATACATGCTTCCATCCTTTCTTCACTCTTCCCTCTTCACTGCTTGAAGCGCTTCTTCCGTGCGTCCTACATCTGAATAGAAAAGCGCTTCACCAAACTTCTCTTTGCCGAACGTTTTTAGAACATCCTGCACTTTCGCAGAAAGAAGAAAGTCAGCGAATGCTTTCCCTCCAGCAGCATTGACTTTGGGAAACTTCTCGGTGTTCACTTCCATGACATGGTAGATGTTGAGAAACGCAGGGTCGCCTTCGAGTAGGATGGATAATCCAGTTGTTTTCTGAAAGGCGAGATACGTCGCGCGATCGGTAATCACATAGGCTTGCTTCTCTCCGGCAATGCCAAGCGTCTTGCCCATGCCTTGCCCGGCCTCAAGGTACCACTCGCCTGCGGGCTTTACTCCGACTTGCTCCCAGAGCTTCTTTTCGAGTTTGTGCGTTCCTGAGTCATCACCACGTGAGATAAACGTCGCCTTCGCTTCGGCGATTTTCTTGAGAGCCTCAACTGCTTTTTTGGTTTCTTTCGCCTTGGCAGGATCAGCCGCAGGACCAGCGAGGAGAAAGGTGTTGTGCATCATCAGGCGACGATTGATCAGCGAGCCTTCAGATACATATTTTTTTTCTGCATCTGGCGCATGGGCAAGGATCACATCAGCTTCTCCACGCCCGGCCAGTGCCAACGCTTGACCAGTGCCGACAGCAACCGCTTTGACATGATATCCAGTTTCTTTCTCGAACATCGGCACAAGAACATCGAGAAGCCCCGTATCCTGCACACTCGTCGTCGTCGCGAAAATCACTTCTGGTTGGGCTGGGGCCGCTGGTTGCGCAAAAACGACCCTGGCGCACAAGATCATCCACACCGAGAGACCGGTACTGATCAATCGCTTCATAACTCCTCCACCACTCGTATAGACAAAGTGTCGCTATCACGACCGTCTCATACCGTCAACAAAAGCTGGATAATTTTCCATTTTTAGGTATGTTTATGTTATTTTTCGTTATTATTTTCTCTGATGGAGAAATATGCCAGAAACATTACTCAACACTCGTGAAGTAGCGACGTATTTACAGATCAACGAAAAGCAGGTGTATCGTTTAGTCCGCAACGGTAGCATTCCCTGTACTCGTGTGACCGGGAAATGGGTGTTTCCACAAAGTTTGGTGGAACAGTGGGTGCAGCAAAGTGCAAGAGCAAAAACCTTGGATGCGGCTCGGCCTGTCGCAATGACCGAACGCTTTGGGATTGATCGCGGACTTTTGATCGCTGGCAGTGATGACCTCCTCCTTGGTACGCTGTTTGAACTCGCCCGGCTGCGTTTTCCCGAATACCTCGTGTACACGACCAACCTTGGCAGCTTTGGCGGCTTGGCAGCGCTGAAACAGGGAAAGGCTCATATTGCGCTGACCCATCTCCGCGATCCAGTAACCGGGGAATACAATACTCCCTTTCTCGCGCAGGAATTCGCCAACGGAACAGTTGTTGCTGTCACTCTGTGGCACCGACGGGTAGGGTTATTGTCGCATACAGAGGGACCAACGTTTACGTCCTTTGCCGATTTTCGCCGACGGAAAGTACGCTTCGTTAATCGTCAGCGTGGATCGGGAATCCGCTGGCTCATTGATCAACAAATACAAGAAGCCACACTTAAAGTGAATCAGCTCAAAGGATACGACACCGAAGTCTGGACGCATTGGGAAGTCGGGTTGCAGATTCTGCAACGGCGGGCCGATGCTGGAGTCGCAACCGAAGCCGTCGCACGACTGTTGGGTCTGTCGTTCTCCATGCTCGTCGAAGAACGGTTTGATTTGGTGGTACTGAAGGATCACTATTTCACCAAGCCGGTGCAGGCATTACTGCAAGTGTTGACATCAGACGAACTCAAGCAAAAAGCCACGCTGCTGGGAGGATATGATGTCAGAGATGCCGGCAAAGTGGTGTTTCCGGGGTAGAGGAGGTGCCGAGTGTTTTATGGTACTTTAGGTTGCTCATCTATCCTTTCAACAGAGGAGCTATCGATGAGCTTTTATCCACGGGCATCAATGCCCGTGCTACAAGACGGCGCCGGATGAAATCCGGCTCAAAGCCTCATTGATGGGGCGCTGTTACTGTAGCACGGCGATTCATCGCCGTGTTGGGAAGAACGACCAATCATCAATCCGATCTCATCATAAATCCTATCCGGGATAGCCACAGCTCACCGATTTGGTACTCTGCCTTCATCACTCGAACGGGAGGGAAGTTCTGTGGCTCACTCACGAACACTGCGGTTGGGCGCGTTCATGCGGCCAGTCAGTATTCATACCGCCGCTTGGCGCTATCCTGGTGCGTGGCCGGATGCGAATTTCAATTTCCCGCACCTCAAACGTTTGGCTCAGACACTGGAACGCGGGCGGTTTGACGCGTTCTTCATGGCCGACCATCTCGCCGTGCTCAACATGCCGATGCAGGGGCTCAAACGCAGCGCGACAACAACCTCTTTTGATCCGTTGACGCTGTTGCCAGCGCTGGCCGTCGTCACTGAGCATCTAGGGCTCATCGCCACGGCCTCTACGACCTATAACGAGCCGTATCATGTCGCGCGGAAATTTGCCTCGCTTGATCACATCAGCGGAGGACGCGCAGGCTGGAACGTGGTGACGTCTGGCAATCCGCATGAAGCAATGAATTTCGGCCTGGAGGAACATGTTGAGCATGCCACACGCTATCGCCGCGCACGTGAGTTCTTTGACGTGGTGACGGGTCTCTGGGATAGCTGGGCAGATGACGCGTTTATTCGCGACGTGGAGACAGGCGTCTATTTTGATCCTGACAAGCTGCACGTCCTGAACCACGAGGGAGAGTTCCTGAAAGTGCGCGGGCCGCTCAACATTGCCCGTCCCATTCAGGGCTGGCCAGTCATCGTACAGGCGGGTGCTTCCGACGCTGGACGCCAACTCGCCGCTGAAACGGCGGAGGTTATCTTTGCCGCTGGGGGCAGCCTCACAACTGCGCGTGACTTCTACGCTGATGTAAAAAGCCGTATGGAAAAGCTTGGTCGTCCGCGCGATCATCTGAAGGTGTTGCCTGGTGTGTTTGTCGTCGTCGGTGAGACGGCTACCGAGGCGCTGGAGAAGCGAGCACGGCTCGACAGTCTCGTGCATTACGACAGTGCTATCGCTTCGCTCTCGATCGCGCTTGGCCATGATGCGTCGGGCTTCGACCCAGATGGGCCACTCCCTGAAATTCCTGAGAGCAATGCCAGCAAGAGTGGACGGGAGCGGGTCATAGAACTCGCGCAACGCGAACATCTGACCGTGCGGCAACTGGCGCAGCGCATCGGTGGCTATGGCGGCTCGGCCTTTGTTGGCACACCGACAATGATCGCCGATCAGATGGAAGAGTGGCTCATGACGGAAGCCTGTGACGGCTTCAATGTCATGTTTCCGTATCTGCCGGGCGGACTCGACGACTTCGTCGATCACGTAGTGCCAGAATTGCAACGACGCAAGATCTTTCGGCGCGAATACGAAGGCACGACGTTACGCGAAAATCTCGGGTTGCCGCGTCCGCAGAATCGCTTCTTCCCAGAGTGAAGGGATTTGGGAACCTATTCTGTCAAGGAAATCTTGAGAGGTTGCGGTTCGTCATGCCCGCGTAGGCGGGCATCCAGGGAATTCAAGACGTAGGCTCCGGGTTTAATACGCCTGGATTCCCGCTTTCGCGGGAATGACGCTGCCATAAACTATCCATCAAATTTAAATTGACTGACTCCTGATTACGCTGGCACCGGTCTGGCCCGCTGGTTGTAGAGCAGCTTGCGCAGACGCTCTTTTTCTTCCGGGGAGAGTTTGGAGAAGTCCTGAGCCCAGTCACTTCCCGCTGCCATTCCTTTTTGCACGGCAGTGCGTGCGGAAAGCTCATCGAACCAGCGCTTGAAGTATTTGAACTCATTGATGTCCTGCCCCTGCGCTTCCCAATGCACGGTCCAAGGGTAACAAATCATATCAGCGATCGTGTAGGTATCTCCGACCAGATACCGTCGCGTATATAACTGATTGTTAAGGACGCCCAACAAACGATTGACCTCATCAGTGAACCGGCGCACCGCATACGACTGATCACCTTGGTCATTGCCCAAGCGACGAAAATGGCCACACTCGCCACTTTTCGGTCCTTGGTTGGCCATCTGCCACAGAATCCACTGATTCACTTCGTAACGGCCACGCACATCCTGGGGATAAAACTTCCCCGCCTTTTCGGCGAGATACATCATGATGGCTCCGGACTCGAAGATGCTGAGCGGCGCGCCTCCACCAAGAGGCTCGTCATCCACCATAGCGGGCATGCGGTTATTCGGGCAGATCTTGAGAAATGAATCCTGGAACTGATCTCCACGGCCAATGTTGCAGGGCACGAGCTTGTAGGGCAGGCTACATTCTTCCAATAAGATGGTCACCTTTTTCCCATTGGGAGTGGGCCAGTAGTGCAAGTCGATCATACGAATGTCTCCTTTCTTTCGGGCCTCAGCTTATCGATTGAGGCGTTACATTATCGTGTACGAAACCGCCCAGGAAGCCTGGGCAGCCACTAATGTCCTTCTGGACACTAAAGTGGCTGTCGCTAGTTGAGCACGGCGCGAACAATACGCCTGAGATATTCAGTGATTCGTTTAGCATTGGTGCCAATGTCACTCTTTCCCACTCGCGACACCGAACGAACGTCAATCCGACTGCCGCCACCAGCAGGTGTGATTCGCACGACCACGTCGTCCTTGAAGCCAAACCAAAAGGTCGTGTCTGTTGCCTCGATGCGCCCTTCTGTCGCTTCGCTCGCAGCAATCTCCCAGCCCATTGCGCGCGCTGCCGTAAGCGCGTGGGTAAAAGCTTGCGTCGGTGGAATCTGAAGAGTGAGTGGTCCGAGGTCGGGATAGCCGGTCCGCTGTTGCGCGGCAAGCTCTGGACCACCATACTCTACTGAGTTCGGTACACCGGCACGTA
>JAYVFX010000680.1:0-2202 GCA_043772795.1 Deltaproteobacteria bacterium | reverse complement strand
CTTTATCCCGAGCACCCGTATGGGCGCTTAGTAGAAGGCCAAGCCACAACGCTAGCCGCGTTGAAACGCGAGGATGTCGTCGCCTTCCACCAAACACATTATCGCTCCAATAACGCAATTATTGCGGTTGCTGGAGACATCACGCAAGAGAAAATTGAGAAGCTCCTCCGTACGCATTTTGCGGAGTGGCACCGAGGTGACATACCCGAAATCACCTGGCCTGACGAGCAACAACCGACAGCGACCCAGCTCACGATCGATAAGAAAGTGGCACAAGCGAATGTCATCCTCGGTCATGTCGGTGTGGCGCGAGCGAATCCTGATTATTATGCAGTAAACATCATGAACTATATTCTCGGTGGTGGTGGCTTCGGCTCACGCTTGATGGACAAAATCCGCGAAGAACTGGCCCTTGTGTATTCTGTCGGCAGCAGCTTCAGTGCCCGCAAACATGCCGGGCCGTTTACCGTCGTACTGCAAACAAAAAATGCCAGTGCCACGCAAGCGATAAATGAGTCACGGAAAGTGATTGACCACTTTATTGAGGAAGGGCCAACAGAAAAAGAACTTACCGAAGCCAAAGCGTATTTGGTCAACAGTTTTCCGCTACGTCTGGTATCAAATCGTGATGTCGCAGGCTTGCTTCCGGTTCTCGAATTTCACAACCTGGGATTAGACTATCCAGATCGCTATCCCACGATTATCGGCCAAATCACCCGCGAACAGGTCCATACAGCGGCAAAAACCTACCTCCATCCGGATCATCTGCTCCAAGTCATTGTGGCCGACCTGCTACAGGCCGGGCTGGCCAAGCAATAGCTAAATAAGGCGAAAAGGGGAAAAGGGGAAAAGGGACAAAGGGGAAAAGGATAAAGGAAGAGAGCAAAAGAATTTCATATTTCCCTTTTCGCCGTTTACTCTTTTCGCCCGCCCCCTTCTTTTACGGATAAATCCCGCGCAATTGTACCGCTTCAGCGACCCGGTGGATGGCTAACACTTGGGCAGCAGTACGCATGTCAATGTTCTTCTCGTGCGACATACGCAATATCTGGTTGAAACTCCGGACCATGATTTGCCGCAGCCGTTCATTGATTTCGTCCTCTCCCCAGAAAAACGACTGCAAGTCCTGAACCCACTCGAAATACGACACCGTCACACCGCCAGCGTTACAAAGAATATCAGGAATCACAAATATTCCTTTTGCCTGAAGAATCTCATCGGCTTCCGGAGTCAACGGACCATTCGCACCTTCCGCAACGATTTTCGCCTTGACACGAGAGGCATTGGCCGCGGTGATTTGATTCTCCATAGCGCAGGGCATAAGGACATCACAATCAAGTTCGAGCAAATCGGCATTACTGATCGGCTCTCCTGGCGAAAACCCCGCAACCGATCCCTGGGCCGTGACATACGTCCGCAAGGCAGTCAGATCGAGACCGTACGGATTATATATACCCCCACTCACATCGCTGACCGCGATCACTTTCGCACCACGCTCTTGCGCAAGATACGCAGCCGGCCCCCCTACTTTGCCGAAGCCTTGTACCACCACCCGTACATCTTCTACTGGAAGGTTTTTGCGTTTGAGGGCCTCAAGCATCGTTATCACCACGCCACGACCCGTCGCCTCGGCGCGCCCGAGAGAACCGCCAATCGCCACAGGTTTTCCGGTAACGACCGCCGGAACTGAATACCCGTGATGCATGGAGTAGGTGTCCATAATCCACGCCATTTCACGTTCACCGGTCCCGACATCCGGCGCAGGAATATCACCTTGCGGGCTCATCAACACACTGATCTCTGTCGCATATCGTCGTGTAAGCTTCTCTAATTCACGCACAGATAGTTTCTTTGGGTCACAGATAACTCCACCTTTAGCTCCCCCGTAAGGAATACCCGCCACCGCGCATTTCCACGTCATCCACATTGCCAGGGCACGAACTTCCTCCAGCGTCGTAGCAGGGTGGTAGCGAATCCCACCTTTGGTCGGTCCCAACGCCGTATTGTGATGCACCCGGTAGCCAGTGAAAATGCGGACAGAATGATCTTCCATCTCGACCGGAAAGTTCACGGTAATCTCACGCTTCGGCACTCGCAGGTAGGCCACAATACCTGGTGGCAGACTCAGGTGCCGTACCGCATTGTCAAACTGCTGTAACGCCGTCTCATATGCTGATTCCCCCATTACGCACTCCTTTTCCC
>JAYVFX010000679.1:0-7294 GCA_043772795.1 Deltaproteobacteria bacterium | reverse complement strand
TTCCACCTCTGCGGCGTCGTAAAAGTTCTGGCATGTGGACTCGCAGTGCGCCAATGCGATGCCCAGCCTGTCCATGCACTCAGCACTAGTGGGCGAGAGTCCTGGATAATACTCTGCTATTCGTCGTGCGTCGCGCAACACCTGTGGGAAATAGAGGCATTCCCGCCCGATGTTCTGCCCTTCCCGCCGCAACATCTTTGCCTCGGCCGCGCGCACGGGGTCTCGCCAGAGCGCGTTGGACGAAACGACCGAGTACGATGGTTGCTCGAGGATGGTGTAGGGAAGCGGGAGTGCAACGCCGCCTGCAGGGGCTTTGATATTGTTCGCTCGAATATATTTCAAGCACTCTGCATAGCTCCGAAACCCAACACCCCACTTGGTTTCAATGGGGCCCGGGGGAGCGTTAGCGATCATGGCGATCACTGCTTGTTCTTCACCTTCGGCGATCTGGCGGAGCGCTGCCTCCATTGCTGCCGCAGTTCCCGCATCCCCGTCCCGATCGAACGACATGTAGGATAATCCGCCGTTTGCTGCGATGGGTGGTGGCTGCCCTGCGGTGAGTTGGAGGGGAGGCACATAGCCCGATGAAACGGTCTTCGTCCTCGTCGTCACACTGTTCTCGATGTCCTTGAGCCCGTCCATACTATATCCCCCATGTAAAGATGCCCTACCGTGGCATGCAGGGCGTGTCGTTGCAAGGGCGTGGAGTTTGCGGTTCTTCGTCCATTCGTGCAGTGTCGGTCGCTCAGGGCTGTGCGCTCGTACTCCTAGCATTGCCGTTCCCCTTGTCTGTAACCTCCTCCATGAGTAAAGAGAAGAGCAGCACATGAGAACGGAGTAAGGAAAGGATACTCATGGCAAAGAAAAAAGTGTTAATTGCTGGGGCGTCTGGTTTGGTTGGATCGGCGGCTGTGCGACAGTTCGCGCAGTTGCCAGACTGGGAGGTGGTCGGCGTGTCACGTCGCACACCACCTGGCATCGACCGTGCGACCTTTGTGTCAGTTGATCTGACGAACCAACGGCAGTGCGCAGAAGTGTTTTCTCGCATGACAGACGTGACGCATGTCGTGTATGCCGCCGTCAATGAGAAGCCGGGGCTCGAAGCAGGGTGGAAAGATCGCGACCAGATGCGCCTGAATCTCGCGATGTTAGAGAACCTCTTCGCTCCGTTGCAGGCTGCGGCCACCGGTTTGCAACATGTCTCGCTCTTGCAAGGAACCAAAGCCTATGGCGCGCACCTGGGGCGGAT
This sequence comes from Deltaproteobacteria bacterium, assembly GCA_043772795.1. Lineage (GTDB taxonomy): Bacteria > Desulfobacterota > Binatia > Bin18 > Bin18 > VGTJ01. Next base: position 6,045 of record JAYVFX010000679.1, on the reverse strand, counting down.
CGCTTTGCCGGCACGGGAACGCGCCCCACGTCATCAGCACGAGAATTTCTACTGGTTGCAAGAGGATTATCTACGCGCGCACCAACAGGGCAAGAAGTGGCAGTGGACGATCTGGCGACCGCAATTGGTCTTTGGTGATGCGATTGGCAGCAATCTCAATGTGGTCCCGGCTATTGGGGTCTATGCTGCCGTGCGTCGCGAAGCGGATCTGCCGCTCTCGTTCCCTGGCGGTCCATCGTTCGTATTTGAAGCGATCGATTCTGACCTCATGGCTGAGGCGATGGCCTGGGCGGCAACGGCGCCCACCGCTGGGAACGAGATTTTTAATATAACCAATGGTGATGTATTCGCCTGGTCAGAGGTATGGTCGGTGATTGCCGATGCAGTGGGCATGAAAGTCGGACCACCGCAACCGATGTCCTTGGTCGAGGAAATGCCAAAGCACGCGGCGGAGTGGGCGGCGATCGTACGCAAGTATCAGCTGCGTGCACCAGAAGACCTGCAGGCGTTTGTCGGCGCATCCTTTGGCCTTGCGGACTTTTGCTTTGCCTACGGTGTCGACCATACCCCGCCGCCGATTCTGGTGAGCACGATTAAACTCAGGACAGCTGGCTTTCCTGGCTGTATCGATACCGAAGACATGTTGCAGAAATGGTTCAAACGTTTCCAAGACCTGCGGCTGTTGCCGCCGCGATAAGCGCCAGTTGGAGGTCACCTACGGTCCTCCTCTATTCGTGAGAAATCACCATTGCCAGTGTGCAGGCAAACCGCATAAGGGAAACTAACTCACAGAAAGGTATGACGATGGCTGACACCATACGGGTAGGCATTATCGGCGCAAACCCAGAGCGAAGCTGGGCGCTACGGGCGCATATTCCAGCGTTGGCGGTGCTTCCGCAGTATACACTGCAAGCGGTGAGTACCAGCCGACGCGAGTCGGCGGATGCGGCGGCGAAAAAGTTTCACGTTCCGCTGGCCTTTGATTCTCATACCGACTTAGTGACGCATCCCGATGTCGATTTAGTGGTGGTCTCGGTCAAAGTGCCGTTTCATCACACACTCGTGATGGCTGCACTCGAAGCGGGGAAAGCGGTCTTTTGCGAGTGGCCGCTGGGGAATGGACTGCAAGAGGCCATAGAAATGGCGGCGCTGGCCCGGCAGAAGAATGTGCGCACTGCGGTTGGACTACAGGCACGCTTTGCCCCAGTGATCAACCGCGTACGGGATCTTGTTGCCCAAGGCTATGTGGGCAAGGTCTTATCGACCAGCGTAGTGGGCTCAGGACTTGCCTATGGTGAGTTCGTTGAGCGTCCGAACGCCTATTTGATCGACAAGGCGAACGGCGCCAATTTACTGACGATTGCGTCTGGGCATTTTCTTGATGCGATGTGTTATTGTCTCGGCGAATTCGCAGAACTCAGCGCCACGCTTGCCACTCGTCGGCCATACGTTAAAATCGCCAAAACAGAGGAAAGCTTGCGTGCTACCTCGCCCGATCAAGTGATGGTACATGGCACGTTGCAAGACGGTGCCGTTGCATCGTTTCACTTCCGGGGCGGTCAGTCGCGGGGGACAAACCTGCTATGGGAGATCAATGGCACAGATGGTGATCTGTTGGTCACGGGAGCTGGCGGACACGTGCAAATGCTGGAACTGACGCTACAGGGCGGGCAAGGCAAAGATACTGCTCTGGCACCGCTCACCATTCCTCAGGAATATCACTGGGCGCCAGCAGAGACGCCTGCCGGGTTCCCCTTCAACGTCGCCCAGCTCTATGTCCGACTGGCCAGCGATATGCAAAAAGGCACCAGGTTGAGCCTGCCCTTCGAAGCTGCGGTCGTTCGCCATCGCATGATCGCGGCGATCCAAAAAGCTGCGGACACTGGCGAACGGCAGACGTATCTGTCTGAGGCATAGCCACGCATGTGTGGATGAACACGAGTTCGGCTGGGTTGCAAACATGAAGAAACTTCACTCCTGGGACCAAACCAACGAAACGTTCTCTTGCAATGGTTCACTCAGGTCCGGGAAATCCATCCCACCTCAATGACTGGAGCGACGCGGAGTTCGGGAGGAATATTCTCGATTCCGATGATCGCATCAACCGATTGATGCCAGTGATACAGGCGTGCTTCTTGGTAGTTCAGTGGTACGCCACCAAACGCGTAGGACTCGACGCCCTTCTGAATGCCATGCCTCTACCCTTCCCTCTCCTCAGTTGCTGTTCTCAGCCGACATCGAGCTGATTGAGCAAGGTTCTGATTATGCTTCCCACACTCGCTTTACTGCGCGATCATGCCGCCGTCGACTGCCATCGGTAAGCCGGTCACGAACGACGCCGCATCGGAACATAACCACACGACGGCCTCGCCGATCTCTTCTGATTGTCCAAGCCGTTTGCCTGGCTGTGCCTCCCGCATTTTTTCCCCAAAGCGTGGCATTGGCTTATCCACACCCCCACGGAACAGCGGCGTGTCGATCGGTCCAGGACAGACGGCATTGACGCGAATGCCAGCCTTGGCGTATTCCAGCGCGGCAGTTTTCGTCAGGCCCACGACGCCGTGTTTGCTGGCAACATACGTCCCTCCCCGCTGCACCCCGACGAGGCCAGCGACAGACGCCGTATTGACAATCGCGCCACCGCCCTGTTTGAGCATATGCGGAATCTCGTACTTCATGCAATACCAGACTCCGGTGAGATTGATAGCAATGACGCGATCCCAATTTTCTTCGGTGTCCTCGACGATGGGCACCATTCGTCCGCCAATGCCGGCGTTATTGAACGCGCAGTCGAGCCGCCCATAGGTTGCCACAGCTGCGTTCACCAGTGCCTCGACCTCCGCCGCTTTCGATACATCGGTCTTGACGAAGACCGCCTCACCGCCCGCAGCCTTGATGAGCAGTACTGTTTCTTCGCCACCGTCCACCCCCACATCGGCGACGACAACCTTGGCACCCTCGCGGGCAAAAATCTGCGCGGTAGCCCGGCCAATGCCAGAACCACCTCCGGTTACTAACGCAACTTTTCCGTCTAAACGTCCAGCCATATTGTTCCTCACTATAGAAGCTGTTGATACATTCCTCTGCGATCGTTTCCCCTCGTTAAGGCACTATAGATCGACAATCACAGCGACAGCAATGTCGTATTCCGGCAAGATTGTACAATTCCCGCGATAGTGACAGAGGCTGGCTTCTGCGTCCACAAACTCTTGTCAGCGTGTGACATGATAGGCTACCCTTGGCATATGGGATGCCCACAGGGGTAGCGCATGGGGGACAAACGCTTTCGCATCGCATTTTCATTCGCTGGCGAGAAACGCGACTTCGTTGCGCAAGTTGCCGCGCTTCTTGCTCAGCGATTTGGCGAAGACAAAATTCTCTACGACAAGTTCCACGAAGCCGAATTCGCTCGCTATAATCTCGGCGTATACCTTCCCAAGCTCTATCACGATGAATCTGACTTAGTCGTCGCTGTGCTCTGTCCCAACTACGACCACAAACGTTGGACCGGTTGGGAATGGACTGCGCTTCATGCGCAGTTAACCAAAAGTGAGGGACATAAAATTATGCTCACTCGCTTTGACTATGCCACTGTTGACGGCCTCTTTGAAAACGCCGCGTTTGTTGAACTCGACCACAAAACCCCAGAGCAAGCCGCGACCCTCATCCTCCAACGCCTTGCACTTAACGAAGGCAAGCCTAAGGATCATTACACCAAAATCAATTCTGCAACGGGGATTGTTCCCAAAACCAGCATTCCTAATAACCTCCCACGATTGCAGCCGTTCTTTGGGCGCACTACGGAACTGAAACACATTGCTGACGCGCTTGATCCTGAATCGCGCACCTGGGGTGCACTCATCGATGGGCCAGGCGGCATGGGCAAAACCTCACTCGCTGTGCGGGCAGCGTACGATTGTTCGCCAGCGCAGTTCGACCGCATTATCTTCCTCTCCGTCAAAGACCGCGAGTTAGACGATGACGGCGTGCGCAAGTTGAGTGGGTTCCTCCTGCCCGGTTTTCTGGCCATGCTCAATGAACTGGCGCGCGAGTTGAGCCAACCCGAGATTGTCAAGTCGGCTGAAGATCAACGCATTCGCTTGTTGCTTGATGCTCTACGCCCGATCCGTGTCTTGCTGATCCTCGATAATCTTGAATCGCTGACCAAGGATGACCGTGATCAACTCTTCACCTTCGTCAAACGCTTGCCCCAAGGCTGCAAAGCCATTCTCACCAGCCGCCGTCGCCTCGGTTCTGGCTCGGAACTGTTGATTCTGGAGAAACTTGACCAGGCAGCTGCCTTGCAGACGCTAGCCGATCTCGCTCGCCATAATCCGCTCCTGGCGAAGACCAGCGAGGATGAACGTCGAGTATTATACCAACAGACCGACGGCAAGCCGCTCCTCATTCGTTGGGTGGCGGGACAACTTGGGCGTGGGAGTTGTCGCACCTTGACCGATGCCCTGCAATTCTTACGCAGGTGTCCACCGGACAACGATCCTTTAGAATTTATCTTTGGCGACCTGGTGAACGAATTCACGCCCGATGAAGAGAGCGTGCTGGTGGCGCTTTCCTACTTCACCCTACCAGCGAAAGTCACGCATATCGCCGAAGTTGCCATTCTTGACGAAGAAGCAGTCGAAATAGCCCTGCGCTCTCTGGCCAATCGTTCGCTTGTCGTCCCTGACCAAGAAGAGCAGCAGTTCGCGCTGGTGCCGATGGTCGCCGACTTCCTGCGCCACAAACGACCGCACGTCGTAAAAGAAACCGGCGATCGTCTTGAACAACGCGCCTATGCGCTGATCGTCGAGAACGGCTACCAAAAGCATGATCGTTTCCTTGTCCTTGAGACCGCCTGGCCGACGCTTGTACCGGCCTTGCCGCTGTTCCTGGCTGGGTCGAATCATCGGCTGCAAACTGTGTGTGATGCACTGTACAACTTTCTCAACTTCACCGGACGCTGGGATGAATGGCTCTCATTAGAACAACAAGCAGAAGTCAAAGCAGTGGCTGCAGGTGATTACCTCTATGCTGGCTGGCGTGCTTATCGAGTAGGCTCGGTTCACCACTTACGTCAGCAAGCCGATGCCGTTTTGGCGTGGGCAGACCGCGCATCCCAACACTGGCAGACTGCGCAGGCTGGGGCTCGTGAGCAGGCAACTGCGATGCAATTGCGTGGCCTTGGTCATCAATTAAAAAAAGACTATCCCGCCGCGATTGCTGCCTATCGTCAGTCGCTTGACCTGTTGCGTACGCTGTCCGCCGAAAGCGACGATGTTGCGAGTGTCTTGAACGGTCTCGCTGAGGTCGAACGCTACTCCGACGACTTCGCTGCCGCGGAGCGCGATTATCGCGAGGCGCTGCGAATCGCCCGTAAGGTTGATTATGCTGAGAGTGTGGCTACCTACACTGGCAATCTAGCGACGCTGGAGCTCGATCGAGAGAACTGGCCACAGGCTGAGGCGTTGGCGCGAGAAGCGCTGCAGTTGTCAGAAAAAGTGGGACGTCAAGAATTGATTGCGGAAGACAGTCGTCGACTTGCCGAAGCTTTAGTGCAACAAGGAAAAGCGAGGGAGGCGTTACCCTATGCTCAGCGGGCGGTGGAGATCTACACCAAACTCGGCTCCCCTGATCTCGAATGGGTTCGTACAACCCTTGCGGAATGTGAGAAGCAATAGCGTTTGACTCTCACTCTGGCCATGAATGGTCAGCAATTCTCATTTGGCGTTGGCTCATGTGTTGTCCAATATTGACAGGCAGTGAGAATCTTGCAACATCCTCTACATCTGCAGCGGAGGAGAGGTATGGATTTTCATTTTTCTGCACAAGAAGAAGCATTTCGCCAGGAAGTACGCGCGTGGCTCGCCGCCAATATGCCCCCCTCGCATACCAGCGACGCCTTTGAGGAGCGGAGCGCGGACGAGCGGTTTGACCTCCATCTCGCCTGGCAAAAACAGTTGCACACCGGCAACTGGGTCGGCATCCATTGGCCCAAGGCCTACGGTGGCCGCGGGGCAACGATTTTGGAACAGGTCATCTATGCCG
>JAYVFX010000678.1:0-3015 GCA_043772795.1 Deltaproteobacteria bacterium | reverse complement strand
TGGGAAAAGGTCGATAAATCGTACGTATTCGACGGGCCAAACGGAAAAGAATCACTTTCTGATCTGTTCGCCGGGCACAGCCAACTGCTTGTCTATCACTTCATGTTTGGCCCGAATTGGAGTGAAGGCTGCCCAAGCTGTTCGTTTTGGGCGGATAATTTCAACAGCATCATCGTCCACCTTAACCAACGTGATGTGACAATGGTTGCAATCTCGAAAGCTTCCTTAGAATGGTTGACCGCATTTCAGCAGCGCATGGGATGGACATTCAAGTGGTTGTCGTCGTTTAGTAACGACTTTAACCGTGACTATCATGTTTCCTTTACGCCAGAAGAGTTAGAGAAAGGAGAAATGTACTACAACTATACGATCGGTAAGTTTGGTCAAGAAGAAGCCCCTGGACTCAGCGTATTTTACAAGAATACAGACGGGGCGGTGTTCCACACGTATTCCTGTTACGGGCGCGGGCTGGATATGTTGAACAGCGCGTACCACCATCTGGACGTGCTACCGAAAGGGCGAGATGAAGCGGGACTGAGCTATACACAGGCGTGGGTGAAACATCACGATAAGTATGAAAAATAAACAGATGTAGACGCTCTTTATCCACCCTCACCCTGTCCCTCTCCCACAAGGGAGAGGGGACCTCTATTCGACCTTCCTACTGACTACTGAATTCTGACTACTTGTCCTTACTGCCTCATCGCCTTTATCACATCCATCAACCCAGGACTGTCAGGCGCGAAGTCGAGCTTCTCCATGCCGAGATAAGCATTCGGCACCATCTGCACTAACTCGGAGACATCGTTGTCCGTGTAGACCTCAAGCTCGTTGTTATCCGGGTCGCGGAAATACACACTCTTGCTAACACCGTGATTCACCGTAAAGCTCACCGGCACTTCTTTTTCTTTGAGTTCTTTATAGGCAGCAAGCAAATCCTCTTCATTCCTGAGTCGAAAAGCGACGTGGAGCATGCCGGTCTGATTCCCTTTGGGCGCTTCGGCCTTCTGTCCGATTTCAAACAACGCCACTTCGTGATGATCACGGCCATTGAATGAGAGAAACACAGCCTTGATCTCGGGGACCTGTTTCATCACCTGCATGCCAAGAGTCTCAGTGTAGAACTTTTTTGACACTTCTAAGTCACGTACTTTGAGAACGAGATGTGCGATACGTTCAGGGTGGATCATACGGCCTCCTTATTCAATTGAGTCATCGGGTCATTACGTCATTTACTCGTTAGGACGTTCTACTGCAATGCGGCAGTCCTTCAATCACGCAATGACCCAATCTCACAATCCCATGCCTTATTGTCCCTGCTCCGGGATGAAACGCTCGGGGTCGTAACCATCAGTGACGAGCGGTTGATTGAACAGTTCAACCGCTGTCGCGATCTCAGCTAAGGATAACGTCAGATGCAATAAACGTTGCGCATCATCTGGCATATTATCGAGCGGCAGTGGATTCAGATAGTCGAGAATCGCATCCATACGAGGCAGGATGGTGTCATAGAAGGCACGAATCTCTGCCATCGTACTATCGCGGCGTTTACGCGCCCGCTGTCCTTCAGTAGCCAACACCCAGGCTGCAATGGGCTCAAGATCAGCAAAGGGTGCAGGGAATTGTCGTGTTGACATAGTGTTTCCTTCCTCTATCGCAACTCCCTATCTCTGTCTTTCTTTGTAGAAACCGACGTAATCCTCATGCACTTTCTGGTCATGACGAATGAGGATTTCCTGGTCCTGCAAGACAAAGTGAGTTTTCGCTCCTGAGGCTAAAACTTTTTGTGTCTGCTCAAGGGTGCTCGAGTCTTCCATAATCACATCACGGAAGATGACTTTGCTGTACTCTTGACTGAATCGTTGCCCAGCAGTCTTCGCTTTGGGGAAATAGTTACGCACTTCCCACAACGTGCGATCGACCGCGAGCGGCCACATGTTGTAAGTAAAATACGACCCTTCTGAAATATCGACAAAGAAATTGGGAAAGATGACGTTCAGATCAAGTGCCCAACCTTGGTCTTTCGTCGGGTTGACACCCGGTGGTAAGCGATTTTCAGAGAAGTCGTTTCTGATAATCAGGGTACCGGAGCGGTAGGCGAGACCTTCGACTGGGGTCGGCTTGTGCTCCATGTTTCCCCAGACCGACATTTGCCGGTGACGCTTGTAGAGTTTGTAGTCGAGGCCATGCGAGAACGGATTGCTTTTCCCGGTAAAAGAATCAGGAATCGAGCGTTTATGGAGAAACGCAACGTGATATGCTTCCTGAAACGCATCTTTGAGGAGCTTCCAGTTGGCATGAAGTTCGGTTGACCACGAGTATCGTTCCGCAGAATACTCAGCAAACGGATACCCTTTCAGTGTGTCGCCCATCTCGCCAAGATACTCCTGTAAGGTCTCCCGCGGTTGGGAATCGAGATTGATAAAGATAAATCCTTCCCAGGTGTCACAGGCCACAGGCGTGAGGCCATTTTGACTTTTCTTGAGATCGAAAAAATTTTCCTCGTCTGGAACGAAGGTCAACTGTCCTTCGAGATTGTATGTCCACCCATGAAACTTACAGGAAAAGTTCTGACAGCTTCCTCCCTGGTTCCACACCAGCTTATTGCTGCGGTGGGAGCACACATTGTGAAAAGCACGTACTTGACCATCCTTACCGCGCACAACCAGGATTGAGGTCTGACAAATCGGCAAGTCTTTTACTAGATAGCTCCCTGGCTTTGGCAACTCTTCAATACGACCCACGTTGAGCCAGGTCTTACGAAAAACTCGCTCACGCTCGAGTTCAAAATATTGTTGGGAAATATAGGGCTCAATCGGAATCGGCTCTGTCCCCAGTTCTGGGTGTTGTTGGTGCCAAACTTTGGCAGGAGTCGGTGTCCAGCCATCCATTTTTGCTACTGCCGCCATGATGAGGTCCTCCTTTTGTAACGATATGAAACGTGAAGTGTGATTCGTGACGAGTAATGAGTAATGAGTAATGAGTAATGAGTAATGAGTAATGAGTAATGAGTAA
>JAYVFX010000677.1:0-3219 GCA_043772795.1 Deltaproteobacteria bacterium | reverse complement strand
AAGCGACCCGTCGCACGCTCTTTGCGGTGGAACGCAAGGCGGAACAAAAACAGGATCAGCTCCCGCTCGCTGCATAAGACAATTTTCGTGCTCCCAGGCTCCGGCCATGGGTGGAGCCGACCGATTGCCCACCGAATCCACGTGACACATTTTCGCTTTTGGAGGGGTGCTCCTTTGACGCTACGGGAGAAAACGTCACAGTCGTCTTGTCTCCGGAAGCAGAAGCCTTCTTCCGTGCGTGGCTGCGCCGCAAGAAGATCGCGAGCGACGCCGGGTTAAATACCGCTCACGCGTGGTCAAACTAAACCCCGGTATCCGCGCAACTCAAGACGCCGTCGTCATCAACCTCTGACCGATGACTGGTAATTGAGGGAAGGGTAGGGGGTCAAGCAACTTTCCCCAATAAAGACACAAGCCGTACCCCGCAGTCATCCCGCGTAACGGGATGTTCCACGGTTCCACGGTCAGTCCGAAAACGAATCTTCTCTCCGTGTTCGCTCATCACTCACTCCCCCCGCTAACCGTCCTGCTAACTCAGCACCCATCCTAAGCGAAACCGTCCTTGTGATATTGTGCCCAAAAACTCTAAACATATTAACCAGCAAACTTCACATACGATGTCATTATCGGACGTAGATGTCGGCTCTCTCTTCTGTGGGGTCAGAGTGACCCGCGAGAATTCTGCGCTTTCGTGTGATCGGTGCCGGTTTCTTTCTCACACGAGCAGCGGTCAAAGCAGGCGTCCCAGACTGCGCCTCCAGAGGCACCCATGTCAGTAGTGGGAGAGAAAGCGTCGCCGTTTGTTTCTACCCCTGATTGCGCCACAATAGAGCGAGGACAGGGAACTCTGCCCTGGCCCCGCTGAGCGCGGAGGGCTTGGCAGCTGAGCAATAGCAACGGCCAGAAAGGAGAGGGCCTATGAGTGAGTATGTCTGTTGTGTAGAGGAGCGCGAGAAGCACCAGTCCGCATCCGCAGCCATACGGCGACGAAACACAGGGTAGGGCTATTGTGGTAATGCTGCACATTTGGTGAGGTTGTAACCGCAAATGAAGTACTTGATGGCACCGATATGATGAGTCAGTGTCTTTGAGAACGATAGCGTCGCCCGCACCAGCCGCGCGACGCGTTGCCGGAGCATACCATAGAACACGACGTGATTCTGATATACGGAAGGAATCTTCTTCCATAACGCTTGGGCACTCTGACCACTACGGTCACCAACATGGAAGGCCATGACGTGGTGAGTTGTGGCATTCATGGCACTCCAGCCCCACTGTCGATTCGCTTTCTTCCCGACAAAGCTCCAGAGCTCGTCTAGCTCGGCCTCCAGCCGCTGCACGATCACCTCGTGATCCCCTGAGGGGGACGGCCTGGGGCATCGACATAGAGATGTTCGGGGACCGTCTGGCACTGCTCGACCATGAACTGCAAGAGCCACTGCAGCCCGACGCCGACCGCGCGGCAGATTCCTCGTAGCGAGAGCCGTTCCAATAAGAGACGCTCAATCAGCGGACGTTGCTCCTCGGTGATCCCGCGATGTGCCGGATTGAGGACAAAGGCTCGGCCACAGCGTTTGCAGCGGTGGTTGTGTTTCCCTGTGTGAGTATGACCGTTCCGTTTGACCCACTGTGATCCACATTGCGGACACCCTTCGCGCGGAATCGTACTGCTCTCTTCAGCCTCCCCTCTCCTCATGTTTGCTCTTAGCCGAAAGTAGCATAAACTTCCCGCGAGTATTACTTGCATAGCACCACCGATCATCGTACCGTACAATAGCTCCTGCGTCCCATGCTTGGCTTTAAGTCGTGCTGGGCGGCACACTGTACGATCGCCGGTATGGAGGTTATGCATGCGATTCGCAAGGGGCAACTGCTCTGCACCGGAACGAGGCTTCAAACTCCAGCGGAGCAGTGCTATGCCGTGGCCGCATAGATAACATTAAGTGATAAGTTTGCTCGTCCTCATCTGACCTTTGCGGCAGAGCCGACGTTACCGCCCCAATCCGAAAGCAGACAGATTCCAAGGAAAGATATGGAACGTTTTATGAATCAGCCCCTCAGCCAGCGTCCGCACCTCGCGGTCTTCGGCTCGGATAAAGTGGGCGACTTCGTTGTAACCACGCCGCTATTGCGTGGACTGAAAGAGAAGTATGCCGCCGCGACGCTGGACTTCTTCGGCAGTGCGACAACCTGTGACCTGGAGGCTGTCTGCCCCTACATTGACGCGCGCTTCTCGCTCTACGGTGGGCCTCAGAACGACCTGGGAGAGTTGAATGCCTTCGTTGCCGCACGGCGGGCTCGTGCCGGCAACTACGACCTAGCAATTAATTGCGACGAGTTCAGCGAGTTGAGTCTGGTAGCAGTTGCTGCAGTCGCGCCAGGCTACTTGGTCGGCGCCTCGCTGCAGCCCGACTTCCGGTGCAAACTACCACCGGGTGATAGCATCCGTGAGCAGATGCTGCACGATGATGACTGGAACAGCATCGCCTTTCTCAACCGTTACCGCAGGCTGCTTACAAGTAACTATTTAGCCGAGATTCTCTGCCGCTTAGCGTACGTTGAAACCGACTTCTTCCGTCTTGAAGTGGGATGGAGTTCGCCACCTTTCGCCGTGCCTGAGGTGTTACTGCATCTGACTGCGACACGCAGAGCCAAGCAGTGGGTACCGGAGTACTGGCGCACGGTGATTAGTTGGTGCAAGGCCCGCGGCTTGAGCGTCGGAGTGATCGGCAGCAACCTGCAGATTGAGCGCGCGCGTTACCACTCAAGTGAGTGGGAAGAGCAGTTGATCGCCGAGACGGGGATGCAGGACCTGCGTGGCGCAACGACGCTGCCTGTGCTGGCGGGTGCGTTCAGACAAGCGCGTGCGGCCGTGGTGGTGGACGCCGGACCGATGCACCTGGCAGCGGCAGTTAGCTGTCCAACGGTCTGCATTTTCGGCAACGACTATGACGGCGACGGGGCCAGTCCGATCAACCTGTGGGCGCCGCGTGGTCCACAGGTCTACCTTGTCAGAACGCCGGTGAAGTGCACGGTCTGCGTCGAGCGGCGCTTCAAGAATGAGGTCTGCCTCATCGCCGGGCATCCGTGTATGCGCGAGCTACAGCCGGAGCGTGTCATTGCGGCCTTGGAGCGCGCACTGGAGTGCCGGCAAGCTTAGCCGTGCTGCTGCCACTGTACCAGCGCGTCCGCCACCCGTTGCATGACCTCAGCCCAATC
>JAYVFX010000676.1:0-2143 GCA_043772795.1 Deltaproteobacteria bacterium | reverse complement strand
CAAAACCATTTGCAACACTCCATCACCGCCGTATAGATATCGACATCGACGTGGACTAAGGAATATTCAGAAATGGCGGCGACCTCGGTGAAAGTATCAGGGATGAGTCCGGGGTGGTAGTGGCAAAAGTGAGCATACTGCCGGAGCCGCGCCTTGACGCCCTCGAGCGACGTGTTCCCGAAAGAGCCGGGCGAATCGCAGTCGCGATCCGGAACGGTAGTGTTGGGAGTCCCTGTAAACGTATCGAACAAGTGAAGCTTGGTGCCCTCCTTCGTGTTCCCGGAGTCGATTATCCACGCCAACAATTGAGCGGATCCACCTGTCCACACGCCGCATTCGGCCATATGCCCTGGGAGTCGGACTGCCTGACGGGCGAACTGGTACAGCATGAAACGGGCGTCGGCCGTAAGAACTCCGGACTCGGCTTCTCGTATCGACTTCACTGCTTCGGTGAAGTCCGAGGCAGGGTTCATTTCGAACCAAGGGCTGTAGACTCGACGTCCGGATGGGACCTGCAGGCAATACTCTCGGCCCTCATAGGCTATCGTCTCCAGCACCTTCCAGAACCGATACCAGGGAGTTCTCAGCCAGATATTCAATCTGGGAATCGCTGCGCTACTCATGGGACATCCCTTCCTTTGTGTTTCTATCTACGACAGGGTGCGTTCGAGAATATTCAGAAATGCGTGTAAAAAACTCCGCGGTCGCCTGACCGGGTTAGTTGATGCCGTCACGCGTGAGTACTTTCCAGATGGTGATGTCCAGCCAGAGCGAGTGATGCTCGACGTACCAGAGATCAAGTGCAAATTTCTGTTCCCACATGAGCGCGTTTCGTCCATCGACCTGCACCCATCCGGTGATCCCGTAAAGCGCATTGTGCCGATGATGCTGATCGGAAGTGTAATGGTCCAGGTACTCCATCAAGAGAGGACGTGGGCAGAGCAAACTCATCTTCCCCTTCAGGACATTCAGTAATTCCGGCAATTCGTCTAGGCTTAAGGAGCGAAGGAGGCAGCCGCTGAGAATCCGGAAGCAACTCTCCAGCCTCGTCGCGGCCAGTAGTCATCGTGCGAAACTTCAAGAGCGTAACGGGGGTTCCATATAAGCCGGGTCGCTGATGCCTGAACAGGGTCGGCGATCTGAGCATGCCCTGAACGCTGAGTGCCAGGAGTAGGAACAACGGCGCGGCGATCGACATCAGAAGGATTGTCAAGATGACATCGAAGAGTCGCTTTGCGCCAGAGGCGCACGGCAGCTGCGCCCGGCGTGCCGTGTAGGAAGGGTCCATAATGCTCGTTAGACCGCCGGCGCAGATCGTGCCTGCCGCAAGCCGACAGAGACCTACTTTCGAAACTAGCCAATCTCATAGGTAACCACGCGGTTTTGACCACATGACCCAATTTTAGGTGCTGCTCTTGGAACTGCTACTGTTGGAAAAAACATGCGCCAGTTCGGTAGCCGTTATATTGGATACAGGAACTCGTACACCCTTTTCTTCTAGCATTCGCGAGTATTCATTGATCACTTTCGCGAATACCACACGTTCATCAAACTGCTCCCGGGCCATGCGATATGCCTCCTCTCCCATGCACTTCGCTTTCTCCGGATTCGTAAGGAGATCGATAATCGCATCCGCTAATGTTTGGGGGTCACCTAATGGTACGAGCAGGCCGTTGCGGCCGTGCACGACAGCCTCTCGATTACCTTTCACATTGGTTACCACAGCGGGGACACCCATGGCCGCAGCCTCCATGACAACCCGTGGAACACCTTCAAAAAGGGACGGCAGCACCAGCAGGTCCATGACGGCAAAGAGGCTCGGTAGCTCTGCATTGGGACGTCCTCCGAGAAACAGGCATTGATCAGACGCTCTATGGTCCTTACCTGTCGATGGGTCGAACGCGTCAGCTTCCCCAACATCCGCGTCGCCAATGATCAAGAAGCGAACATTCGGGCAATGCTTGGCGACTCGTTGGGAAGCCATTAGGAAATCGCTGAAGCCTTTTCGCTTTCCGGCTAATCGACCAACAAACCCAACGACTTTTGCATCATCCGGTATTCCAAGTTGTTCGCGCTTTCTGCAAATATCGCCGGTCTTAACTTGATTCCGATTAAAGATGGACAGGTCGATTCCGTTGCCCAA
>JAYVFX010000675.1:0-2293 GCA_043772795.1 Deltaproteobacteria bacterium | reverse complement strand
GCCTGCCAGAATTGCCTCTCTCCTCCTTCGCCCGGTGGTAGTGAGCAGTTCGCGGGTGGATCACGATTTGTTTCCCCGACGTTATTGAGAAGTTACAATCTACCGTTCTTGGATGCCGCAGACAGCCGCATTGCTTAACGACCGCAAGAAAGCGTTGGAGACACTGACGAAGCGATTTCCAGCCCTGGGTTGGCAGATTTGTCTTGATCAAGTTGTGCCGGGTCCTCGAACCGGACATGACAACTATCGTCCACGATGGCGCAGTGATGCTTCCGGAGCAGGTCATCCGGTTTCGCAAAAGGAGGATTTTGAATTCAGGTACAAAGCGCTTGACCTCGCCCTCGCCTGGCCAAGTCATGACGAAAACACATTGGGTGATTTGATTGCAAACCTGCAAGGTGTGTCCGAAGAGGACCAAAGAAAGATTTGGGATCTAGTCGATAACTGGGCAAACACAAAACAAGATGACAGTAAGAGAGCGACTCTGCGAGAGCGTATTCGCCGCTACGCCCTTACGAGGCGCGGCAATCATCGTGGTCTCAAAAGTGTGATCAAAGACCGAGCGCGGGATGCTTACACGTTCCTTGCTCCTCGCGATGTTGTGATCCGTCATCAATGGCTGTTTACCGCACAGTGGGTCGGAGAGTCTTATGATGAGTTTGCGGATGAGAATTTTGATTACCAGAAGCGCGAAGAAAGGATCCGCAATCTTCGAATTGACGCTCTTCGGGAAATCTGGAGAGAAAAAGAGTTTGAAGGCATTAAATCCCTCCTGTTCAAAAGCGGTACTGCACCAACCATCGGCTGGCATATGGCTGAGGGTGTAATTGACGCGGCGGGTGCTGCCCAATTTCTTAAACGCTGCTTGGAAGTTGAGGACGAAGGCCTTCTGGCTAAGATGGATGAAGCGCTCAGGGGTTTCCTGTCCAAACTGGATGCGTCAGTCCGTCTAAAGACCACAGACGCTCTGCTAGCCACACTTTCACCTTCACATATTTGCCGGTTGTTCATGTGTTTGCCCTTGCAGCGCGAAACATGGCTGCAGGTTGATTCCCAGAAACCGGAAGTCCGAGAACAGTATTGGCGCGATGTTCCTGTCATCTGGATGGCGCATGATTCACCTGACATCAATGAAGGAATCGACAGGCTTATCGAGGCGAAGCGCCCCCGCGCCGCATTTCACGCGATTCAACTTGCCCTGGAGGAAGTGGAGACCTCACGCTTGAAGCGCTTGCTACAAGAGGTAGCAACTTGTGGTTTCGAACCTGCAGGAACGTACAAGCTTGATGCCTATCACATATCGTCTGCCCTGAACATTCTTCAAGGACGATCCGGCGTTGCTGAAGAGGAGATGGCGCAGCTCGAACTCCAGTTTATTACGGTACTTGATCATAGTGAACATGGCATACCGAACTTGGAGCGTCAGCTAGGGAAGTCCCCGCTCTTGTTCATGCAGGCGCTGGCACTCGCGTTCAAACGGAATGATAACAACGAAGATCCACCAGAGTGGCACCTCGATAATGTAGGGAACAAGGAAGCTGTTTTTACCGCGGCGTATACGCTTCTTGACAAGATCAAGCGTATTCCAGGCACAGATGATGATGGCGCGATTAATGCGCCAGCCCTGAAGGACTGGGTGACAGAAGTTCGTTCGCTATGTCTGAAGTATGGACGAGCAGAAATAGGGGATCAAAAGATTGGGCAGATATTGTCTGCGCCTATCGTGGGCGATGACGGGGTATGGCCGTGTCCGGCAGTGCGCGACGTATTGGAGGAGATTGGCTCCCCAGATATTGCTCTTGGTATGCGCATCGGTGTTTACAATTCTCGCGGTGTTCACTGGCGTGGCGAAGGAGGTGCTCAAGAACGCGATCTTGCAGAAAAGTATCGAAACTGGGCACGACAATTGGCGTTTGAGTACCCATATGTGGCCAATCTAGTCGAGGAGATTGCAGCCAGTTATGACCATGATGCGGTGCGGGAAGACTCGAGAGCAGCAGTTAATAAACGGTTAAGATATTAGAGTATGGATTTCCTCACTGTCTTCTCGGACAGGATTTGTAACTCATCGTATGACGAACTCCTCGTATAACAACTATACGCATGAGGGTCGCGGGTCATGCCCAACCGCAAGAAAGGTGGGCAACTAAATTCTCTCACAGTGAGCATTACGACCGATAAGGGCGTCGTATGTGAAGTTTCTGCCGTAATTGCTCCAAAACGCCGGGTAATTAAGGGGGCTGAGCGGCGGTGCGGATAAGGACGGGCAGAGGCGGGAGGAGATTGGTGCGCG
>JAYVFX010000674.1:0-11876 GCA_043772795.1 Deltaproteobacteria bacterium | reverse complement strand
GCCCCCTCATCCTGACCTTCTTCCGCAAGGGGAGAAGGGATCTGAAGCCGTCCGTGCATAATGAGTGCCGAACACTATTGAGGCCTCATGCTATAGGGGAGAAGAGGCGGGCCCTACAGCCTACAGCCTACGGCCTTATGCGGCCTGCTTCTTCACCCCATTGGTTGCCCATCCGGTGGGCAACTTTGGTGGCACTGGCGGTTCGAGTCCTGTCTCTTCTTTGCAGCGGGCAAGCAGTTGCTGTAGAGGCGGGCCGAAGTCAAACGTTTGTACCGCCCCACGGTCTTTGGTCATCTTTTCCCGCAACGCACGGGTCGCTGCTTCATCCATCTGCAAGGTTTTTGCGTCCACAACGACGCCGTAATCGCGTCGCGCTTTTTCCGGTGAGACCAATTCTCGCGCAACGTCAATCCGTACTTTTTCTGCCTCGCGCTGTAATGGATCGCCCCAACCACCACCACCAGCGGTCTGAAAGATCAACTGATCTCCCGGTTCAACTTTGACTTGGTCACATTTTGATGGGAGCACTGTACGTGTCCCATCGGCTTTGACCAGAATCTTCGTCGAACGCATGCCCGGTCTCCCACCAAGAATTCCCCACGGTGGCGTGAGCCACCGATCGTCATGAATAGCGACGTGGCCTGGTTCAAGGAAGGTGTACCACTTGTCGATGCCGTTGCCACCACGATGCAAACCTGCGCCGCCGGAATCGATCACCGAAGAGTAGCGATCCACGCGCATCGGGCAGAAGTTTTCGAGGTATTCAGTGGGGATATTGGTGAACAACGGCCACCAGGAATGACCGTCCATGCCATCCCCAATCGGACGGCCTGGGATGCCGCCGTAGCTGATTTCCATAATGAAGAAAAACTTGTCTTCTTTATCCGTACCACTGTAGAGCAAGTGCGGGCTGGTGCCGTAGCCGGCGGCGGTGGTTAGCTCGGGGCTCTTTTGACCAAGACAACCGCTCATCACATCGAACAATCGTGCGAGGGCGTGCGTGCGGCAGCCGAGCGCAGCCGGAAACTTCGGATGCAACAACGATCCATCGGGCAGGCGCGCTTCGATCAACGGATAAAACCCATCGTTAAAGAGAATCTGCGGGTCGTAGACCATGATCAAATAGACACCGATGAACATCTTGAACATACCTTCGTTCAAGTAGAAGTTAATCGGTCCCATCGCTTGTGGGTCAGTGCCGGTCCAGTCGAACACGGCCTTTTCACCTTCACGCCAAATTGTGAGTTTCATCTTGAACGGACCGTTGCCGAGCCCATCATCATCGACATAGTCCTCGAACGATTGCGGTTCGGTCGAGATATTGCGCTGAATCAGGATCTTCATCGCACGATAGGTCCGATCGAGTAGCGCCTGGCAGGCGGCGAGATACGTGTCACGACCAAATCGTTGGCACAGTTCCATCACTCGTTGTTCGGCAGTCTTACAACCGGCGACGATGCCCATCAGATCGGACCGGTTCATCACTGGAATGCGAACGTTGTTGAGAATGAGATTCAACACGTCGTCATTCAACTTGCCCTTCTCAAACAG
Organism: Deltaproteobacteria bacterium; assembly: GCA_043772795.1. GTDB lineage: Bacteria > Desulfobacterota > Binatia > Bin18 > Bin18 > VGTJ01. The sequence continues at coordinate 10,325 of JAYVFX010000674.1, read as the reverse complement.
TTTGACTGGCGGGATACGTAAGCCTTCACCAAAGATCGAGGTTGCATTAGTGGGAAACGAGCCGGGGAGGGGGCCACCAACGTCCATCTGGTGCCCGAACATCGATACCCACCCAATCACTTCGTCGTTATCGAACACGGGCACGAGCACCAAAAAGTCGTTGATATGCGAGATCGCCCCGCCACACAGATACGGATCATTGAGCAAAATGACATCACCCGGATAGAGCGGACGATCGAAGCTATCCATCATTTCACGGATGTACGAGCCAAACTGACCGACCACCATGCGACCGTTGGGATCGCAGATCATCGGGAATTCATCGTGCTGCTCGCGAATCACCGGTGACATAGCCGTGCGGTACAGCACCGCATCCATTTCGTAGCGGTAGTTTTTGAGCGCGCTCTCGATAATATCGAGTGTGACTGGGTCTACCTCGATATTGGGGATCTTGGCAATTTTTACGTCACGCATGATAGCTCCCTTCGGCAATGAAGAATGAAAAATGAGGAGTGAGATGTACGAACCTCTGCTTTATTCCGTTTTTTCATTTTTCACTCTCCATTTTTAATTTTTCATTTCTCTCTATACGTAGTCGTACGCTGGCACTTGCACATATTCTTGTGCTGGTTCAGTTGCGAGCGCTTCGAGACGCCTTATGGTTTGAGGTGAGAAATATCTCTCTCCACACACTAAGCATTCCTCGCATGGGACTCCACGGAACTCAGCCGTCCCTTGCGGGGTGTGGCGAAAATGCGTTACTCGGCGTTCGACCACCTCTCCACCACAGAAGTAGCATTTCATTTGCAGATCTTGGCTCATGAGAGAGTTCCCCGTTGTCTTGGTGTAATCCATTTTGGCGGCTCGGGTACGTACAGAGTAATGATGATAGCCAATCCTCGATAGCTATTGTACCCAGCCTGGATGTGAAGCGCCTGCCCTTGAGGAAATCCGAGCACTAAGTAACTCAAGCCGCGGGCATCTTCTTTGTAAGTCTCCAGGACCTCTCCTGTCAGGACCGTTTCTTTCACGTGTGCGTCTGTGATACCGCGCTCCGCCATTCTTCCCTCAGCGTGTGATGAATAGTGGTACGCGTCATTTCTCACAAGTTGGGCTATCTCCTCAAACGTGAGTTGTGTCCGTGGTTCCATGGAGTTTTGAGGAGGTCGGTGTTTTTATTCTTCTGGTCGAATCAAAATATTAAAATACCGATCCACCTCGCCGGTAAAGCCGGGTAGGACAACCGTTGTTGCATCCATTTCTGTGATAATGGCTGGACTCGCCATACGATTCCCCGGTCGCAATTTGGTGCGATCGTAGATCGGTGTGGCAAGGAATTTTCCATCAAAATACACTTGGTGTTCGTCTGTCAGGGCATGCTTCGGTGAAGGGCTGTCAATATCGGCTTCGGCTAATTTGAGAGATGCTCCGCGTCCTAATGCTACCGCACGTAAGGTGACGATCTCACAGTCCGTATCAAGTCGAAAACGATATAACTGTTCGTGCAGTGCGTGGAATTTGTTGGCGAGCACCCCAGTACCTTGGGTTTGTAGATCATCCAGTGTGGCGGTGATCGGTAGCTCATATCCCTGACGAAAATAGCGCATATCCGCATTGTAGAATACCTGCTGTTGGCTGCGGGGGATCCCTTCGCGTTCCAGCCAGCCGGTTGCCTCTTCGCCGAGGTCTTGAAGGATTTTTACTACTTCTGGGCCGGTCATTTTATCGAGGGTGCGCAATACCGTGCGGGCAAACTCTTCACGGTAATCACAACCGACATCACCAGTTGCGCAGAGAATGCCGGGAGCCGGCGGAACGATCACAGGATACGAACCGATCAGTTTGGCGACAGCGTTGGCATGCAGTGGGCCCGCGCCACCAAACGCGACCAGGGCGAAGTTACGCGGATCATAGCCACGCTGGACGGAGACAAGGCGCAACGCGCCGTGCATATTTTCGTTGACAATGTCGAGGATACCTTGCGCGGCGCGATAGACATCAAGGCCGATTTTCTTGCCGATGCGTTCGACTGCCTCTTTGGCGGCTTCTTGATTGAGTGCCATCTCTCCACCCAGCAGGCGCGGGGGAAGATGCCCGAGCACGACATTAGCATCAGTGACGGTCGCTTCAGTGCCGCCTTTGCCGTAACTCGCCGGACCAGGATCGGCCCCGGCACTTTGCGGGCCAACTCGCAGTGCGTTAGTAATTTCTGGGACGTGTGCGATCGATCCACCACCAGCACCGATGCTGCGCACATCAACTGACGGCACTTTGATTGGAAAGTACCCCAGTGTGGTCTCGCGGGCGATCGTCTGAGTACCATCCTGACACAAGGAGACATCCGTCGAAGTCCCGCCCATGTCGATAGTCAGGATGTTGGGGAAGCCAGCTTTGACGGCAATGAACAACGCACCCGCGACGCCACCAGCCGGGCCAGACATGACCGCATACACGGGCCGTTCCTGTGCCATGCGTAAGGTCATGAGGCCGGCATCGGACCGGAGAATATTCACTTCTGCCTTCAACCCGTGCGAGGCAAGCTGCTCGGCGAAGTTTTTCATGTACAGCGCGACTTTCGGACGCACATACGAGTTCATCACGGCTGTGAGTGCCCGCTCGTATTCCCTAAACTCCGGCAAGACTTCCGCTGATGCCGTCACTGGCAGCGTGGGAAACATTTCCTGCGCAATCGCTTTGATGCGTTTTTCGTGCACCGGATTAGCGTACGAGTTGATGAGCGAGACGGTGATGGCTTCGACGCCACGCGTAACGAGATCTTGTAGGTCTTTGCGGATCGCATCTTCATCTAAGGGTCTGACGATATCACCACGAGTGCCAATGCGTTCCTTGGCTTCCCGCGTGTTTTCGATCGCCGCGGGAGGCTCAGGCTTGACCATGATAATCCAGCCTGCCAGCGGACCAGGTGTCCATGAGCGAGCGAGGTGGAGGATCTGCTTAAATCCTTCGGTCGTAATGAGCCCGACTTTTGCCCCTTTGCCTTCGAGTACGGCATTGGTTGCGATCGTCGTCCCATGCATGATGTGAGTAATCTCACCAGGAGAGACATTCGCGAGGCGACAGACTTTCTCGATACCGTTCAATACACCAACTGATTGATCCGTGGGAGTAGACGGGGTTTTCGCCCGAATCATCCGTCCATTGTCTTCATCGACTAAAATCAGGTCGGTAAAAGTGCCGCCCACATCAACGCCAAGTTTGAGGGACATACAGGTGCTTTTTCCCTTCGTGTTCGAATCTCGCCGTAAAAGCAGAGGAATTATGGAGGCTGAGCTGCAATGCGTCAACGTCCGTCGTTTGGCTACGGGCTCACCGGGGCCGGAAGTTGCCTTCGGCGGCGGGTCAAACAGCGTAGTAGGGGGGTGGAACCTACGACGGGGACGTTGGGTCGTACGTTATGAACAGATCGTGATCCTCGGATGACAAAATCGAATCGTTGACACTCGCAGTTTAGCAGTGCTCCCGTTCGCTCGTAGCAGAGAACGACCGTGCTTTACGACAACACTTTCACCGTTTTTGTTTTCGTGCCCAGTCTTGTACGCGGCGCAACCAATCGGGACTCCTCAGCGTTCTATTTTCTTCAAGAAACTGGGTTAGAAGAGCGCCGGTGAGCAGTGGCAACACAATACTCTGCTCAACCTCTTTATATTGTTCACCTTCTCGTTGGAAAATTTGTACCCGGCCTCCTTTATATTGCCACACCTCTGGGACACCGACCGCGGCGTAGATCGGAAACTTGTTGAGAGAGGGGCTGGTGATATCGATTTCAATAACCAAGTCCGGCGGTGGGTCCGCGGTTAAATCAATTTCTTCTTGATCGCGAATACGGTTCACACTTTGAATGTAAAAGCACGAGTCAGGTTCGAAGCCTTTGCTCAGATTTTTTCGGGTGAAGGTGGTTGAACCAAGGCGTCTCACCTCTATATCTAGCTCTCCAGTTACGAGATCGACGAATAAGGACAGCGCCCGGTTGGGTTCTTCGTGTTTCGCGGAAGGTGCCATAATCTCCAATACCCCTCGATCATAGGCAAAATGCACCGCATTACTATTCTGGAAGTCTGCCAGGAGACTCTCATACGTCGTCCAACTGACACCGCGTAGAATAAGGCGGTGCCCAGTCTCTGGCAGTGAGACCTGAGGTAATATCGGAAGAGCAGTTTCCTGGACTGTTTGCATATCATCCTCTCTTTATCAGGGAAGCATAGCAAAGGCGAAAAGACGAAAATAGGCTGGAGGCTTGAGGCTGCAGGCTATAGGGAAAATGAGGAAAGGGATAAATGATAAATGGCGAAAGGGGGAAGATATAGTTTCTCCATGCTTCTTTGCCTCGTCGTGCTACAGCAATCAGCGCTTTGTGGCCCTTGATCAGGTTAATACCCAGAATGTGAAGTCTCTGGCGTTACGCTGAAAATTTCAAACCGGCATTACCGACTCATTTCAAACGACGCCGTTAGTCATTGACGGGGTGATGTTCATTACGACGCCGAAGAACCATGTCGTTGCGCTCAATGCGAAAACTGGCAAGCAATTGTGGCGTTACGAGCATACCTAAAGCATGCCGACTTATGGAAAACTGGCGGCGGTTCGACGTGGACGACCCCTGCACTCGATCCCGAACTTGGGCTCCTCTTTTTAGGCGTCGGGAATCCTTCTCCACCGCGAAACAGGGAGGCCCGAAGTAGTGTGGGCAAAAGCGTAGCGGTGCCCACCATCGTAGTTTCGGGTGTGTTGGGCTTCACCTAGTTCAGCCCAACCTACTTGCTCTTAGAACCGTGTGACCTTTCATACTCACGAACGTATGCAGGTACAGGTGTTCCAGGAATGAGCCGCGGATCGGGCACAGGAACCTGCGGGGTCAAACGCAACGGTTGCTCTCCAGCCCAACACGACAGATGGTAATCCTCTTCGTCATTGAGCGGTGAGCTCAATGTACAAAGCCTGGTCAACCAGGCTCTTAGGGGACTTCAGTCCCCTTTGTTAGCTGAGCCCGGAGCTTCAGCTCCGGGCCGCGAGTATGTCAATATCGGGTGTTTTGGTTTAGAGAGAAGGGGGAGAAAAACATCTCTCCAATCCTCAATCATCGTCTCTGTCGCGGCGGTGCAACTTCGCCTCAACGATGACACCTGCGCTGGTACACGTCCAATAGACGTTCCCATTGCGTGCAACCGTCACGTCTGTGGGCTCGGGATCTCCGGCGTGAATGACCTCGATCTCCTTCGATCGCAGATTGAGGACTTTAACGGTATTTTTTCCTCCGGCGCTTCCTGGCACTCCGGGGGTTGGGACTTCAGTGAAGTAGAGTTTGCGTCCGTTTCTGCTGAGCGCAATCCCCGTAGGTTTGTTCAAGTCCTTAACCAGAACGCGTGTCACTCCACCTGTTTGTTCCAAGATGATACCCGCGCTTTTGCACGTCCAATAGATGCTTCCATGCCGACTCACGACGACGTCAGTGGGTTCAGGTTCCCCTACGTGAAGGACCGTCTTGGTCGTTCCGTCAAACACTGAGACGCTATTGTTTTTACCACCAGGCAGAGGGACCTCGGTGAAATAGACGTTGCCGCGTCTATCGACAGAAATACCACTGGGCTTGTTCAATTTCAGCGGTAGCGGCGCTGTGTTTCCATCCTCACTTTGTCTCAAGATGACGCCCGCCGATTTACATGTCCAATAGAGGTTTTCTTCACGATCGACGGCGATATTTGTTGGTTCCGGCTCTCCTTGATGGAGAATGGTTATGGCTCCGCTCTCAAGGTCAAGTTCCGCAACGGAATTAGACCCGCCACCAACTCCTGGAGTTGGCACTTGCGTGAAATACAGTGTATCGTCTCCCGAGGCGGCAATGCCGGTTGGTTTACTTAGGTTTTTCGCTACGACACTGAATGTGTAGTCTGCCGCATGAACCGCAGGTACCAGAAATGCGCCAATCAGTCCGAGTGAAAACATACTTTGTCTTACCCATGATCCCATATCTTTCTCCTTACTGATGATTTGGAAACTGTGATGAACGATGCTGGATAGATCTGGGCTCAGCCCGCGCGACACTAAGCCCCTGACCGTCCCCCTATGAACAAGCGGACCTCGTCAAAAAGTTCCGCGCCGGAAAATATATTGCCATGAGTGCGATAGGGAACCTTTCGCATTCCACCTGAGTTTACTACAGGCAGTTTTCACCTAGTGAAGTTGGAGTGTGCGGTCCTCACGGTCCGTGGAGAGACAAAGACATCATGATCCGTGTAGAATCAGGGGCAATGAAGACTATAGTGGAAGACTTCCTCCCACGTGCAGGAGCCGCGCCAACAACGGCAAGCCTACAAAAGCACCTCTTGTTCGAACAATGGGCGCTGGCGCAGAAAGATTATATCTACACGGCGTGCTTCTATCTGACCCGTCGACGTGAAGATGCAGAGGATCTGTTCCAAGAAACGTACTTGCGCGCCTTTCGCTTTTTTCATCAGTTCACTCCAGGAACAAACTGTCGCGCATGGTTGCTGACCATTATGCACAATACGTTTCGCACTCGTCTGACCCAGCGCAAGGAACAGGTAGCGGCAGATTCTGACCTCGCTTCTCATGAGCATGGGCAGCAGCATTCCTTCCGAGAAAGGAATTCATGGGGAGATGATCCCAGTGCGACAGTACTGGCACGCTCGTTCGATAGCGAAATTCGTCAGGCATTGCTGTCGTTGTCCGAGGAGTATCGATTGATCCTCCTGCTTATTGACGTTGAGGAGATGACCTATGAGGAGGCAGCCGCAGTTTTGGTCTGCCCATTGGGAACTGTACGCTCCCGTCTCTCTCGTGCGCGGCAGGCTCTACGGGAACATCTGACATCCTATGCCCGTGAGCATGGTTATTCCGGGGAACGTTGTTCCGATGAGAAGGGGAAATAGCGGAGAAACATCATGACGTGCGATGAGTATCAGGACCTAGTTGCGGCCTACGTCGATGGGCAACTCAATCCGACCGAGATGCAAGCGGTGACCACGCATTTGCCGTCGTGCCCCTCTTGCCGCGAGCGTTTTGCCGAGGAACAACAGTTTCACCACGCATTTGCTTTGCGCCGAGTCCTCCTTTCTACACCACCAGCCGTAGTGGCAGAGTTACACAAAGTGCTCGCGCGCGAATCTTTTCCTTTACCATCGTGGCGACAGCGATTGTTCTCACATAGAGTGAGTATCCTGTCGTTTCTCTTTTCGCCTCGGCTAGCGACTGCTGCGGTGGGGGCGGCTCTGTTTCTTGGCTATTGGTGGTTCCCGACCACGAAACCTGATCTGTTCGCTTCTGCTGTCCAACAATACGAGTCGGCAACAACTGATCAGCAGGTGTTTACCTATGTCCAGCGTGATCCACGGAAGTTAGAGGAGGCTTTTAATGCCTCAGGGCAACTTGACTTCTCCACCCACGTGCTAGATTTCCGCTCCTTTGGCTATCGTATCAGGGGCGGGAGCATTGTTCGTGTGAATGGGCATCCGACAGCAGTCACCGTCTATCGCGGACCAGAAGCTGATCTGGTCTGCTTGCGTCAGCGTGGCGCGATTCCGCCCCTACCACCTGGAGCTATGCAAATTGGTCGTGACCTAGTATACACGTATGAACAGTACACGGTTCTTATCATTCAAGAAGCTGACCTGTTCTGTATGCTGGTGTCTCGACTTCCCCGCGACGTGTTTCTGCGGTCGTTCGGTTATCGCTCGTGAGTGTCGTCCGTCGTCGGCTTGACTCGTAACCAATCTATTTGAGGGAAAGCTCATCCTGAGAACCCCCTGGCGTTGGACATGATGCTTCGGTAAAGCTGGAAAGCAGAAGGATCTATGCTGACCGTTATCGAAGGCATTGCTACTCTGAGCAGCACGTTATTTACCGGTGCGGCGATTTACATTAACCTCGTCGAACACCCGGCGCGCATGGGCTGCGATACGAAAACGGCGGCCATGCAGTGGGCTCCGAGCTACAAGCACGCTACCGTTATGCAAGCCTCCTTGGCGATTGCCGGTTTTTTTGCCGGGGTTGTTGCTTGGCTGCTTGGTGGTGGTGGAATGTGGCTTATTGGTGCCATCTTGCTGGGTTCGGTGGTCCCATTCACGTTCATCGCGATCATGCCCACCAATCACACATTACTTGAACCTGGACGGGATCTGTCTTCTCCTGAAACCCGAGCGCTCCTCGAAAAGTGGGGGCAGCTTCACGCTGTACGCAGTGTTCTGAGCCTTCTTGCTTCCTTGGTGTTCATTGGGTTACTCGTTGTGACCTGATAGTAAAAAGAAGAATAGCAATATGCCTGTCTCTCGACTTACCGATCTGGCAAAATGTGCATTCAAACGAACAAATTCTTGCCTCGGTTGACTCGGGCGGCAGCGGCTTGTTGCAATGCTCGTATGTGGGGCGCAGTTCAAACATAGATGATAGTCTCCCTTCATTCATATTGATCGTGCGACATCCAGTGGGTGATTGCTTTGTAGCCGGTCAAGAGTCCAGCAGCGCCTAGAATCAATGCTCCCGTACAGACCGAGGTCACAAATTTTGCTCGTCGGCCTTGTTCACGAACGAACGTGACAATCTGTTCGTCATCCATCAGCGCGATTTGTCCAGGCCCACCAGGAATACAGATAAGATCTAAGTCCGGACAATCGTCGAGCGTCGTCGTTGGCATGATGGTCAGTCCGCGATCGCTTGTGATTGGTTCAAGCTGTTTCCACAAGACATGAACCTTTACGTTCGGGATTCTGGCAAATACCTCGAAGGGGCCGGTGAAGTCTAGTTGCGTCATGCGTGGAAAGATCAACATCCCAATTGTAAATTCTGAAGCGACTGGCGGCACGGTTCTCTGTCCTTTCTTGCTACGGACGGCTGGCCGTTACACGTAACCAACGGGCTGTCCCCGCAAACAGTACGGGTGAACATGACAGCATTATGGCTAGCGACCTACTATGCTGCAATACGTCTGTAATGACATTCATCCGATAAATTCTGCCATTCGAGAGAAATAATTTCGCCGGTTTTTCACAAATACTCAACAGTGGTGTCTTAACAAATAACGCACCAACGAACGGGAGGAAAAATGGACACCCTTCAGGGAAAAGTGGCCGTCGTGACCGGCGCTTCCAGAGGTATTGGTCGCGCTACTGCGGAACGCCTCGCAAAAGATGGTGCGACGGTGGTCGTTAACTATGCCACCAGCGCTGCGGAGGCGGATGCAGTGGTTGAAGGCATTAAGGCTCAGGGCGGCACGGCGTTAGCTGTTCAGGCCGACATCGCGCGAGTGGATGATATACGGCGTCTGTTTAGCGAGACGAGGGAACGCTTGGGCAGGCTCGATATCCTGGTGGCGAACGCCGGATATTCGTGCTTCAAGCCGATGGCAGAAATCACGGAGGAAGACTTCGATCGGACCTATGCGCTCAATGCCAAGGGAACCTTTTTTTGCCTTCAAGAGGCACTGCGTTACATGGCTGACGGAGGAAGAATCGTCTGCATTTCCACCATCGGTACAGAACTGAACCTGCCAGGCGGCAGCTGCTATTTCGGTAGCAAGGCGGCGGTTGAGCAGTTCTGTCGTGTGTTGGCGAAAGAGGTGGCTTCACGCGGCATCACTGTCAATGTGGTTTCGCCAGGCTTTATCGAGACGCAAATGCTGCTCGCCAATATGGGACCGGATACGCGCCGAGATTTAATCGAGATGACGCCACTGCATCGTTTGGGACACCCCGAAGACATCGCCGAAGCAATCGCTTTTCTCGTCGGTCAAGGCGCACGTTGGATAACACGGCAAAATATCGCCGTCGATGGTGGGATTATCAGCCGGTAATTCCAATTATTGAAAGAGCAGGAGGAGAAAGAATGATGACGAAAGTTTCCTACAGTACTGTATTCACACAGACAGCCGACCAAGTCTGGGCTGTTATCCGCGACTTCAACAGTTATCCCGTATGGGTGGCAACCGTCACTGAGAGTCATATCGAAGACGGTAAATCAGGCGACGCCGTCGGCGCCATCCGCAACTTTGTCGAATTTGGTACTCGCATTCGGCAGCGGCTCGTGGCTCATTCAGACGTTGATCGGTTCTACACCTATGAATCTTGCGAACCACTCGGGGCGATAACCTATTACCAGGGGACGGGGCGCGTTACGCCGATCGTTGACGGGAATAGGGCGTTTGTCGAATGGTCTGTGACCTTTGAATGCCCAGAAAAAGAACAGGAGAACTGTACGAAGCTTCTTAAAGAGGCGATGCCGCAATGGCTCAAGTCGCTGCGCGCTGTTCTCGAATGATGAACATACAATCGAAAGTAGCGAAACCAGAAAAGTCC
>JAYVFX010000673.1:0-2945 GCA_043772795.1 Deltaproteobacteria bacterium | reverse complement strand
CGCTTAATCCGGCTGAGCAGATCCTTTATTCAAGACTCTTTCGACTGGCTTATGGCTTCAACCGCAACTATTGCACTGTGAGCCAGCAACTTCTACGCGAACGGACTGGACTCAGTCGAAATACCGTACGGACAGGACTCCAAGCTCTGGTATCTCAACAATGGTTACATGTGATCGAAGCTGGCAACCACGTGTCTACAACGTATCGTGTCGTACTGCCAAGGGAGAAAGATGAAGGGACAAAAATAGACCCTCAAAATAGGACCCTCAAAATAGGACCCTCAAAAAATGAGGCGCAAAATTTGAGGATCAAACACGGAGGTTCAAAATCCGACATTCATGAGGGTCAAAAAACAGGGCTCCGAAATTTGACCCTCAAACAGAAAAAAGATAATTTTTTTAGTAAAAACAAATCATTAGGCGAATCTAGCTCTAAATTTGACCCTCAAAAATTGACCCCATTACAGATAACTGACAATTCTTTAACTCTCTCAGAAGGAGAGCGGCACTCAATTCAGTTACAAGAGGAGAAAAATATCTCTGCAGAGCATATCGTTGATACTTTCTACATACTTCTCTCTCAAAAGCCAGCTTCAGTTAAGAGGCAAAAGAGTGTCGCTGAATGCTTAGCGTTATTACAAGACGGCTTCTCGGTAGACCAGGTTCACTACGCAGTTCAGTGGACGATTACGAAACTTCCAGGAACAGGTTCATTTTCTCGTGTTGTGCATTTCATTGACCAAGCTTTGAAAGATCATGGGGAGGGAAAGAAGGCCGCTGAGAAGGAGCGTGACCATGAATCCGATGAGAACTATCGGCGACTTCGAGAACGGAAACAAGAGGAAGAAGAAAAACGCATCGATGAGATCCGTGGATCCTTGTCCTCAGACGAGATGGAAAAGCTCACTTTGGAGGCAACTCAAATGGTTGCTGATGAACATGGAACTCTTCGGTTCGGGCGTGAAACTTTGATCCAGATAAAGATCCGAGAGTTGATTCGGCGTAGGCATATTGTTTCGTAGAGGTCCTCTGCGTATAGAGTGGACCTCTCGTGAACTAGTTGCTGATGGTGACAGTGGCCAGTGATATTGCAGCATGGGAAACGGATAACTTCTTGTGCGATCGAAGTCCTGCTAGCGACAAGCGTTTCTCAACACATAGCGCACTATCAGCGTCATCGGATTCAGCGTTTATCAACGTAAATCTTCGCACTAGCGTTTTCGAAGATGCCGCTGCCCAGCAAATACGATGAGGACCATTGGTAGAATCGTGCTGGACAGAAAAGGGTAGGGGGTGCCGAACAAGTTTCCCCAATAAAAACACGAGCCGTGCCCCACAGTCACCCCAGGTAATGGGCTGTTCCACAGTTCCACGCTTCATACAAAAACGAATGTTCGCTCCGTGTTCTTCAACGCCGTTTCCGGGGTGCTAGCACCGGTGCTAACGCCCAGCAAAAACCTATCCCCACGGACGCAAAAACAAACAGTGACGACCTCCGCGGAAAGGTTGGAGTTTTGCGGGAGCAAACTTCACATACGATGTCATTATCAGACATAAAATAGGAAGGATGTTTTTGGGATCCTGATATAGCCGGTTATTTTCACCGATAAAGATGCAAAAAAAAGGCTTCGTACTTTTTCCCGCGATCAGGTCCAAAGGTGCGCTGAAGGATCAGTTCGTCAACTTTATCGCGTAGGAAAGTGTCGTCGTAATCGCCGAAACGGTCTTCGAGCCAGGCAGCGGCTTCTTTTTCGAAGGCTTCCAATTGATACGGGGGGACGCTGCGCTTGGCGGTCAGGAAAAGCGTACGGTCGTCATCGGAGAAGCGGTCGTAAACGGCTGGGGTGTTGGTTGACGATTTTGGTTTCTTCGAGGCTAGCGGCACGAGATGGACCTGGAACAGGGTAGGGGCTTTTTGGTGCCAGGTAGTGGTAACAAGTTTTTTGCTGCGGAGTCCTTTGAGGGATTTTTGGAGAGCGGAGATGGACAGATTACACCTCCGTGCGAGCTCGTCGTAGCGGAGCGACACGTGATCAGTGCCTTGGAGGTGGGTGAGGTAACAGAGGCGGAGGTACACCACCTGTTCCGCGACAGGAAGGTGAGGAAGAATATCTTCAAAGATGGGGAGAAGAATGGAGAGAGGCTCCATCGACTATCCTCGGAAGTAGGATGCATTTGGTTTTTGTCGCGTTAGGCTGAGATCGAATCCCCTGCACGAAGTGATCATCATTATCGTCTACACCCCACGTTTCGAACGAACACTAACGAGTTGCTTCACTAGCAAGAGAAGCTCTTCGACTTGGTCATAGCCTGGGATACTACTGACAACTGTTGCCCCGTAGTCTAGGTAATCGCATGCGGCATCAGCGGCCTTCGCTCTTTTCTCATCTGTGTGTGGCTCTGAATTCCACCACATGAAAAATGCGTCTTTCAGCCTACCGAGCGTAGACCGCTTGAGGGTGCCAACCTCCCCCAAGAGATCGCCTTTTATGAGGTCAGTAGGCGCAATTTTCTGCTCTTCCTGCGATGAAGAGACAGGAGAGGGTTTCAGGTTCTCTACAAGAGTCTTCATGGACCGCTCAGCCAGCGCCGCTTTTTTCCATGCGGCGTTCAGTTCATCAATGGCTTCTCCAGGGACAAGCTCTTTTGCATTCTCAACGATAATCCCAACGACATAGTGCAGATCGGCGATGGCTACAGCGAGTTGTCGCAGTTCTTCATCAGATGAAGGGCCTTGGACGGGAATACGTTCTGGCATTGGTATCTCTGTAGCACTACCAGCAACTGAGAACTACCCTTACGTCTATTCCACAGCGAACGGCAAGGTTATCTCAGTACGCGACGTCTGGACCGGAGACCGCGCGATCGGCTCCACGTGCTCATGGCGCAGACACGTCCCAGGCGGCGGCAGCGCGGAGAGGCGCACCCCCAGAATCATCAAACAC
>JAYVFX010000672.1:0-6802 GCA_043772795.1 Deltaproteobacteria bacterium | reverse complement strand
GGGGAAACTGCCCGTGTTCTACCACTGCCTCCACCTCTACCGCCTCTTTTGTATTAACCGATCGGTCAGGCAGAAGGTAAAAAAATAAGAGAAGTTCTTCTCTTATTTTCATAGACCTTGCGAGTCCACGATCGTTATACGACCTGCCAGAAATGGTGTCAACGGACTACAGTCGAAGAATTGACGGCACATCACGGTCAGGTTTCGCCGAGGAACAAACTTTGTTATCGTCGGGTTTGTCTGTTGTATGGAGGAATCGTACATGGGTCAAAAGTTGTTCGCTTGTTGGTTTGCGTTGGCGGTGAGCCTGCTGCTCTCTTCTTCTGTACATGCAGGAACGAACCTGATCGCCTACATAGGGGCAGAGGGTGACCTATACACGATCCAATCCGACGGTAGCGGAAAGCGAAAGTTAGCCTCCGGCGAGCTTTTGCAAGCCATCACCTTCTCTCCTCAACGTATCCAGAACGGACGAGACTCGTACAGTTGGCCAGCCTGGTCCCCGGATGGCAGTCGGTTAGCCTGTTTCCATGTCGTTACTGCGGATGATGGTCAAACTGAGGGACTCTATATTTTTGATGTCACCAGTTCCCAAGTGCTCCATTCCTATAAAGCCCAAGGACTCCAACCCATCTACGCGTACTGGGCCCCGAATAGTAAGCAACTTGCCATCTTGCTCGGCGGTGGGGGGCCATTATCTCTCGGTCTGTGGCCGACTGCCGAGGGCAAACAACCGAAAGCTATCGCTCGGGGGGTCCCTTTCTATTTTGACTGGCGTGCGGATGCACAGGCTCTTTTGGTGCACGCCGGAGGTGACACAGAAGCAAAAGAGGGGCATTCGGTAAGTTTGCTGAATGTCATCGACGGAAAACGGACCTCGGTCTCTCGCTCACCGTCAGTGTTTGGCCCCCCCTCCTGGTCGCACGACGGCAAATGGATAGCGTATGGCGATACCACCAAGGACCAAGAGAAAACCGCGCTCAGGATCGCGGCAGCAGATGGCACTACACCAAAATCTTTCGGCACGTTCCCCACGAGAATCACCATAGAATGGTCACCAACGCAATCGCTTGTGGCAGTGGCGTCCAGCTCTTTTCCTGGAGATCCTCTAATCGAGAACCTTCAGCTCGTCGACGTCACCTCAGGAAAATCTCGTCAGCTCATCAAGGGCAGCTTTGCCGCGTATTTTTGGTCGCCCGATGGGAAACACATTTTGTATGCCGGGCGAAAGCCCAATAGCCTATTGTGGACGTGGTTAGTGGTCGATGTCGAAGACGATAAGATCCACGAGGTCGTAGACTTCATTCCATCTCGTCCCATGCTCCTCGTGTTCCAGTATTTCGACCAATACGCTCTCTCCCACCGCTTATGGTCTCCCGATAGCAAACATTTCGTGTTCTCTGGTAGCGCGGGCTCAGAGCTACATCCTGCGGTAGCTGCCCAGAATCCTTCTGTGTATGTCGTCGAAGCCACAGGCAAGGCGTCTCCACAGTCACTCGCAGACGGACACATAGCCTTTTGGTCGCCGCAGTAACACTCGTATGCAACTTCATTACGAAGGCTACGGCCAGGGCCACCCCTTGATCATTCTTCACGGATTGTTTGGTTCCTTAGAAAATTGGCGGACGCTGAGCAAAACCTTCGCCCAATCCTTCCAGGTTTTTGCACTCGATCAGCGCAACCACGGACGCTCATCCCACAGTGAGGTTTTTACCTATCAGGCTATGGTGGAGGACATCCGCGAATTCATGCAGCAACACAAACTCTCTTCTACCCATGTTCTCGGTCATTCCATGGGGGGTAAGGTTGCAATGCAGTTCGCCCTCACCTATCCAAGCATGGTAGATAAACTCGGTATCGTCGATATTGCTCCCAAAGTGTATCCGCCTGGTCACGACGACGTATTCGCCGGCCTTTACTCCTTCGAGCCATCCTGTATTCGCACTCGCCAAGAGGCCGATGCCGCGCTCGCGCCGCATCTTCCCGACCTTTCACTACGACAGTTTCTGTTAAAGAACCTCGAACGCCACGACTCTGGTTCTTTCAGATGGCGCATCAATCTCGATGGTATCCACCGTAACTACCATGAGATGCTCAAGACATTCACGGCCAGCGGCACGTTCGCCAAGCCCACCTTATTTATTCGAGGAGAAGATTCAGGCTACATTCGCGACAACGATCTAGTCACTATCGGAGAGATTTTTCCCGCTGCCCAATTCACGACGATCTCCAAGGCTGGCCATTGGGTACACGCCGAGGCACCACAAGAGTTTGCGCGCATTGTAATGGATTTTCTAGTGATATAGAGGTAGAATGTTTACTCAACGAATCGCAATGATCTTTGAAGAACGCTCTCAGATTGTTTCGCCTCACTGATTTAGCCAGCAACTCCTGCAGATCGCAAGCGTTGAATCTCGCCGAGTGGCAATCCTAACCCACTAAGGATCTCATCCGTATGCTGTCCAAGTGTCGGCGGCGCACTTTGTATTTTTGCTGGGGTATCAGCAAAACGCCAGACTGGACCAATAATCTTGAACGTCCCAGCAGTCGGATGGTCAATCTCTTGTATCATTTTTAGTTCCTGCACCTGAGGATGCGTCATCAGGGCAGGATAATCTAAAAATGAAACGGCATCGCCGTTAAATTCATGAATCAGTTTGATCACATCTTCATTGGTCATCTCTTTGAACGCTTCTTCCCAAATCGGTTTCACTTCGGCAGCGTAACGGCCAATGCTCGTGGCATTGCGGCCGAAATCGGCAAAGCGCGGGTCGCTGAGCTGCTCGGTCATACCAAGGGTAATCAATAATCGATCCCAGTCTTCGCTGTTCCCGCGACGCAAGCCAAAATATACGTGTCCGTCTTTGGTTTTGTAGCCATGCTCTGGTGGCTTTGTATAGTGATCGAGATGAAAACCATACCAGTCATCCGGATCACTCATCGCCGTCCACATGATTCCGCGCATGTGGAGCAACGTCCCAAGCATACTGACAGCCACCCGTTGCCCTTCACCTTTACGCACCCGATGGAACAACGCCGCTGTGATTGCTTGTGAAGCAAAGATCCCCGTATTCATACTGGCGACATCAGTTCCCAGTCTCACAGGCGGTTCGCCAATGCGACCGAGTGAGTTCGTGTAATCCGCCATTGCTTGGATCACCAGCTCAGCGCCGGGTAAGTTCCGTAGCGGTCCGTCCTCACCAAACGCACTGATCGCGCAATACACAAGCTTAGAATTAATCTTCTGGAGGGCGGCATATCCGAGGCCGAGTTTCTCCGCTTCGCCTGGTCCGAGATCTTCCAACAACACATCCGCTTTCGCGACCAACCGCTGCACGATGTCTTGCCCTTCGGGCTTATGGATATCAAGCGCCAGACTTTTCTTGTTGCGATTAAGGCTGAGAAAGACCGCACTCTCGTCACCGATGAACGGCGGTCCCATCGTCCGGGCTGAATCGCCAGTCAGCGGTTCGATCTTGAGAATCTCAGCTCCCGCATCACCCAAACGCATCGAACCGAATGGCCCACACAGCCCCTGTGTAAGATCAACGACAGTAAATCCAGCCAACGCCCCACTCATAAAGTCACTTTTGCCTTTTCCTCGTCCGATTTTTCCGCTTCGATTCAAATTATCCCCAACTCGCGCAGCACTCCCTCAGTATGTTCCCCCTTCAACCCGCCGGGGCGGATCGGGCCAGCCGGAGTTTTCTCGAACTTCCACGGCACTCCATCGACCGCGAGCGTTCCCCAGTGAGGCGTCTCGAGATTCACAATCTGTTCATTCTGCGTCACCTGCGGATGATAGCGTAGGGTTTCAAAGTCTCCGATGCGGCTATTAGGAACCGCTTCCTTGGTAAGCCGAATGACCCACCATGCCACAGGTTTGGTGCGAAATCGTTCTTCCAGCAATGGAATCAGTTCTGCCCGGTGTTCAACTCGCTTAGGATTCGTGGCGAAACGTGGATCGTCACACAAACCTTCGAGCTTTAGAGCGCGACAAAACCGTGGCCATTGGTCTTCACTGACCACACCGACAGCAATGTATTTTTGATCTTCGCAAAGAAAAGCCTGATGCGGAACGGTTGTTGGAACCGCACTGCCCATCGGTTGTGGCTGCTGGTTGGTGGCGAAGTATTCCGCGAGTCGTGCGCTTTGCAGCGACAGTGCTGCCGAGAGCATTTCGATCTCGATCTTCTGCCCCTTGCCAGTGCGTTCACGAGCGAGTAACGCTTGCAACACAGCCTCGACGATCATCGTACTGGTGGAGATATCCAAGTGAGCCAAGTGACGGAACATCTCCCCCTGACTCCCTGGTTGCCCCGTAGTGCTACACCACCCGCACAACGCCTGCAGGTTCGGATCGATTCCCGCCTCCTTCGCCATCGGCCCGGTACGGCCATACGCAGATGATGCCACGTAGACGATACGAGGATTCACTTGTGACACGATGTCATAACCAAGCCCTAAACGCTCGACCGCACCAGGCCGCATATTCTGAATGAACACATCGCTCTTTTCGATGATCTTCAATGCGGTCGCGCGGTCACCTTCCTGTTTCAGATCAAGCACGATGTGGCGCTTATTGAAGTTGGCAGAGATGTAGAGCACCGCCGTGCCTTTGATCGGCGGCGGGATCGCATGCGAGAGCTCTCCCTCCGGAGCCTCGACCTTGATGACATCAGCCCCCATTTCTCCCAAAAGTTTTGACGCCCACGGCCCCACCGCCGCAATTGTCAAATCAAACACGCGAATACCATCGAGAATACCGGGCATGAGACCTCCAGAAACAGACGTAAACGTAATGCGTAAAACGTAATGGGGAGAGTCGGTAGTTATTCTTTACGTTTTATTCCCTGTCACGTTTTATTCTTTCCTCATTACTCATTACTCATCACTCGTCACTCATTACTGCCGAATCGGTCGAAACTTCGCCAACGTCACATCCTCAGTCACGTCATCAAACACCACTTCCACTGGCGTGCCGATTTTGATGTCGGCATTGTCGATGCCAACGAGATTGGTCAGTAAACGCGGACCTTCATCCAGCTCTACCTCGGCAACGTTGTAAGGAATCTCGTCTTTGACCGAAGAAAAATAGGCTTGATGGAACACAACCCAAGAATTCACTTTTCCTCGGCCACTCAGCTTTTCCCAGGTAAAACTGCGAGACCAACAGTTGGGACAAAATGGCCCTGGTGGATACCACAGTTTGTGACAATCGTCGCAACGTTGAAATTTGACTTCCCGTTGCTTGAGCCCATCCCAATACGGCGCGTTCAATGACGAAATCGCTGGTAACGGCTTCTTGTATTCGGCCACAATTACCCCCTCCGATAAATCAAGGAATCCCCATACGCGTTGGCCCATTGAATGACTTCAGCATTCGCGACCTGCCTCGGTCCACACTCGCCACGCAACTGGCGGACAATCTCCACGTGATGATTCCACCCCATGATATGGGCTTCAGAAATCAATCCGCCATTGGTGTTGATAGGCAACTCACCACCCACTTCGATCCGCCCGTTTTGTGTGAACGCCGCAGCTTCACCGGGTTTACAAAATCCCCAACGTTCAAGTGCAGACCAAACCAAAATGGAAAATGCGTCATAGGTAAATAGGGCATCTATATCTTTGTGGGTTACCTCCGCCATCTGATACACCGGTTGGAGTCCGGCCTGATAATCGAACACACTTTGCTGTGAGGTACCAAAGCCTGGATGCGTCCAGATGAACTCCTCCCGGCCGGCCGGGAGTCCTTGCATGCCGCTAATGTACACGGGACGCTTTTTCAGCGTGCGCGCTCGATCACTGGCAGATACAATCACACACGCAGCCCCATCATTGATCTGGCAATAATCAAGCAAATGCAGTGGCTCGCAAACGAAACGTGAGTTTTGATGATCTTCCACAGTAATCGGCGTACGCATGATCGCTACAGGGTTGAGCGAGGCATGTTTCCGCTCTGCAATAGCAACCGCAGCCAATTGACGGCTCGTTGCTCCATATTTTGCAAAATACTTTTGTGCGACGAGCGCTGCACCAGCTCCGGGTGAGGTCATCCCATACACCGGGTCTTCGCCATGTCCACCACCACCCTCACGAGCACCTTCGTTATCTCCGGCTCCACCCATCATCGGCTTACGAAATCCAGAGAAACTAATCGACGCAAGGCACGCGACATGATTCGCTAGTCCCGCACTTACTGCCAGAACTGCATTCTGGATACACGTCGCGGTAAACCGTCCATGCGCCCAGGTCTGGTTGTACATTCTGAGGTTGAGCCCCAGCGCATACGCAAGCGTGTCAGCATCCGCCCCGATCGGCGTACCAAAACTCACAATTAGTCCATCAAGATCATCTCGCGTCAGACCAGCATCATCCAACGCGTTGCGTATCGCCTCACCAGCAAGATCAATCGTACTGCGATTGAGCCGTTTGCCGTACGGCGAATGTCCAACCCCACAGATAGCAGCTTTGTCTTTAAGATCCCATGCAGGCATTGCCTGTCCCTCCCTGCGCGCCACAGTAGGATAGGAGAGTACAGGCTGTCAACCGAACGCAACCAGATGCCGCTCAGGCTTCCTCCTCTCAATCCCTCAGCTGTAATCCTCATACTGACTTCAGCCCGGCCTCCCGTGCGAAACGTTCCATCAGCGCCAGGGCTTCGTCAAATCCAGGTGTCCACATGAAAAAGGCTAACACTACGTGATCAAGCCCGGCTTGCTCATATTTGGGCAGGTTGCGCAGGACATCCTCAAACGTCTTCTCGTAGGATGGAGCTGCATAGGTGAGCTTGTCAGGA
>JAYVFX010000671.1:0-3627 GCA_043772795.1 Deltaproteobacteria bacterium | reverse complement strand
GTCGGGTATCGTCTGCACTTGGCGCAGAAGGCCGGTGATGTGGGGCCACTCTGGCCGGTGTTTCTTGCGACCGCCGGCTTCTTCTACCTGTGGTGGCTGGCGGCGTTGATCTTCGATCTCGTTTTCGTCTGGCATGTCTACATTCGCCAGTCGAAGGCGCTGGAACGGATGGATGACATGGTAGGATCGAGGGCACGAACCAAAACCACATCGTTGGATGGTGCCGCCCGTACTGGACAGGGGCAAGTACGGGAATAAGGTCAGGTCTTGTACAACCATATTGGCCTAACAACCCAGTGGAGCTGACGACCCACAGCGCAGGCTTTGTGGGCTATTCCCGGCGTTTTTCCTGTGGGCCGCCGCTCACAGAGCGTTAGGTTTCATATCGCAATCTTTGAATGTTGATGAAATCACGCCATAGCATCCGATTCCAAAGAAGAGAATAAATAAGCCCTGCCATATCAAAGCGCCGATAAAATAAGAATGGTCAGAGAGACCATCAGGCATTAGGTACATTCGGCAACTGCACCACATTCCAAGAGCACAGAGAATAATACCGAGCACCCAATGTCCTGTTATGAAACCTTTTCCATCGTTGCACAGTTCTCTGTCGTCGCGGCTACGGTCGCCTACGTAGTGTTTGCTCGGAGACAATGGGAAGAGATACGGCGGCAAGCCGATATTGCGCTTCAACATGAAAGACCTTGGGTTATGGTTGTTCCCGACAACCCAGAAGGTTGGCCGACGAGCGACATACAATCCTTCCCATTTCGATTCAAATGGTTCGCTACGAATGTTGGTAGAAGTCCCGCCTTTTTGACAAGGATATACATCGGTGGGGCCATAGCTGAACTTCCCATCCCGGATCAGCAACCCCCCTACAAAGAGCCGAATATCCTTGCAAAGTTTATCTTGCCCCCCAACGGGAAACATCAAGGGCAAGTGGAAGTCCCCCTCGACCAGACCGAGATCGCAAGTATTATGGCTGGGAACAAGGGCATCGCGTTCTTTGGCTTCATTTGCTATCCCGACACTGCCAACGATCCCCATCGAACGCGGTTCTTCTCTTACTGGAGCCACACCAAAGAAGGCTTGTGGGTATTCGATCCCATAGGCCCACCCAACACCATTGAATACACATGAGACAAAAAGAACGAAGGAGGGAACGCCTAACCATCGGCTGGAGGGGACAGCGGGATCGTTGGGTCTCTGCTTAGTGTGATTCATTTCGGTTCTCCCTCTGCCCCTCAGCCGGGGCGTTAGGCGTTTGAGATTGAGTAAGGAGGGGTGTATGAATCTCATTATGGGAGCGCTCGTTGCTACAATAGTATTGACTGCCAATATTAATACTTTTGCACAAGAGGGCCTTCTACCACAGACCAACCCAGAGTAAGAAGCAAGTGCGTAAAGTGAGAGCCGAAGCGACAAGAACAACGCACAGAGCCACAAAAAGTGGGAGAATAATGAAAAATCCACGATTAGAGAAAGCATCTTGGATTGCAGCTATTATTGGAACTATTTGGGCGATAATTGTCTTTTTCTTTCCCACTAGCCCTTCCTCCCCTCCCCTCCTCTCGTATGCTAATGAACGCTCAATGCAGATGGACACAGAAACGAGGCGGGACTTCATTGCTGCCTGCATGTTTAGCGGAGGATTCGCTGTTAAAGGCAAAGAGCCTGCTATTTCCCAGAATAACGGTACTATCGATATCGAGAGAACAGTCAATAGTTGGGTAAATCTATTCGATAACCCCGCCGACAAGCTCAAAGCTGGTCGAGAAATTCGTAAATGTCTACAAGAAATTCTCCGTGCTGATACCTACCAGCCACCAACATCCTCACGAATCGTTTCTCGAGACAACCTTTATGCGGAGCTAGCTCTAAGTATTGATCCTGTTGAATATGCAAAGGGCATTGTTTGCAAGCGTCCTGATATTCGTCAGCAACTCACGCTTAGTTATCAATTGCGGCAATTGGGAAAAAATGTTGATCCAAGATTAAAGAACAAGATTGATGCGTTTTTTTCTGATGCATTTGGTCTTAACCAAGCGGGTTCAATCGAGACGGCCATTCGGAATCTCAACCCTAATGACATTGATTGTAGTGTTGAGAGAATTTGTGAGGTACGCGGGTCAGTACCAGTCAAGGTCAACACTGACACAATGCACGTTTTTGAAATTCCAATGCGTCAAGTCAGAGTCTTGGCTGGGCAATGCCAAAATAAGGTTGGGTTTGTGAATGAACGATTCATCGATTTCTAGTATTCGGTGCTAAGAAAGTGATCTCAGAGTAAAACCGCCTAACCCGCCGCGCCACCGCATCGCGGCCACGTTGGGATTCTGCTGAATCTGAAAGGGCGCGGTGTGGCCGCTCGCGGTGCGCGGAGGCGTTAGCCAGTCTCAGCAAAGAAGGGGAAATACATGGACTACGGAATCGCGGGAATCATCGGAGCTGAGAGCTGGAAGACCGTACAACGTGCCGAACAACTTGGCTTCTCCCACGCCTGGTTCTACGACAGCCCCCTCTATGTTGCCGACATCTTTGTTGCTATGGCGGCGGCAGCCATGAAGACCTCCCGCATCCGTCTAGGGATGGGCGTCGCTGTGCCTTCTACCCGCATTGCCCCGACCATGGCCGACGGCTTGGCCTCGCTCAACAAACTCGCCCCTGGACGGATCGACTTTGGCGTGGGGACCGGGAATACGGCCCGCAGCCTGATGGGCGTTGGGGCGCTGAAGCTGGCCGACCTGCGGGAGTATATGCGAGTCGTGCGGGAGCTGCTTGCTGGCACCATCGTGGAATATGAGTTTGAGGGTGCCCGACGCAAGATTACCTTCATGCATCCTGTCCCCGGCTTGGTCAACACACACGACCCGATTCAGTGGCATATGTCGGCCATGGGGCCGCGCTCACGGAAACTTGCCGCCGAGTTGGGGGTGGGCTGGATCAACTTCATGACGGGGATGCCAACTGCCCTGACCGACCTCAAAGATATGCTCGCCAAATGGCAAGCCGCCAAGCATGAGGCCACAACCTGTTACACGACAGGATTCACGTTGGGGTGTGTGCTGGCCGAGACCGAACCCTACGACAGTCCGCGGGCGAAGGCCCAGGCGGGTCCCCATGTCGCGCTGGTCTTGCAGCACCTGATTAATGTCGGGGAACGGATTGATCTCGGAGGCCACAGCGATTCCGCCCTCAGTTCTCTGGTGGCCCAATATCAACAGATCTATGATGCCTACGAGCCGCAGGATACGCGGTATATGCAACTCTATCGTGGCCACTTGATGTGGTTGTTGCCTGAAGAAGAACATCTCATCAGTGGCGACCTCATTCGGCAGATTACTCTGACGGGCACGGTCACGGAATTGCGCGAGCGGATTCGTATGTTGCGGGATACTGGGTATCATCAGTTGACGATTCAACTGGTGCCCGGTCATGAAGACGCCTTAGACGACTGGGCGCGGGTCATTGAAGGAGTGTGATAGACAGGACTGCCCTGAGGAATAGAGGACTAGCTAACCAACGCCGTGCTCGTGACCGCCGCCCGCTTGCGGATTCTGCCGAATGTGAAAGGACACGGTATGGGCGGCGGCCCGAGACGGCGGGCGTTAGGCGCTGACAGGG
>JAYVFX010000670.1:0-2572 GCA_043772795.1 Deltaproteobacteria bacterium | reverse complement strand
TAAGAGGACAGATTCATGAATCTTTGGCTCCTGCGACATTACCGAATCCTGTGGATAGTAACAGCTAGTGTTGTTTTTCTATTGGCGCAGCAAAGTGTGGCGGCGACATTGCCACAAGGATTTGCCGAATCCGTTTTTGCTTCGGGCTTATCGAGCCCGACGACGATGGCGTTCGCACCCGACGGACGGTTATTCATTGCGGAACAGGAGGGAAACCTGCGCGTCGTCAAAAACGGGACCCTTTTGTCAACGCCATTCCTCAGTCTGAATGTCGACGCTAACGGTGAACGTGGATTACTGGGGGTTGCCTTCGACCCTGATTTTACCGCCAATCATTTTGTCTATATCTACTACACTGTTCCCTCATCGCCGCGGCACAATCGTGTCAGCCGTTTTACTGCCAATGGTGATGTTGCGCTCGCAGGAAGTGAAAAGGTGATTCTTGATCTCGATCCCTTGAGTTCTGCTACCAACCATAACGGAGGAGCCCTCCATTTCGCGCCCGATGACACGCTCTATATCGCCGTCGGTGAGAATGCTAACAGTGCCAATGCGCAAACGTTAAATACTCTGCTTGGGAAGATTCTGCGTATCAATCCGGACGGCAGTATTCCTTCGAGTAACCCATTCTATGCGAGTGCAAGTGGCAAGAATAAGGCGATCTGGGCCCTGGGTCTCCGGAACCCCTATACGTTCGCGTTTCAGCCTGGCACCGGCCAGCTCTTCATCAATGACGTTGGGGAGCATACGTGGGAAGAGATTAACGACGGGGTGCGTGGAAAAAACTACGGATGGCCGGAAACAGAAGGCAACACGACCGATCCACGCTATAAGAGTCCTTTTTACACCTACCAGCATGTAGGTGGGGCATGTGCGATTACTGGGGGCACATTCTACAACCCGTCTGTGCGGCAGTTTCCCAGTACATACCTGAATTGGTACTTCTTTGCCGATTACTGTGCTGGTTGGATCAAACGTATACATCCTGACAACCGTACAGTGTCCGATTTCGCTACTGGTATTAGCTCTCCTGTGGATTTGCAGGTTGGGCCGGATGGAGCATTGTATTATCTTGCGCGCGGGAGCAATCAGGTTTGGCGCGTTATCTATACACAAGGGACACAGAACGAAGCGCCAAGAATTACAAAGCAACCTGCGAGTCAACAAGTGACGGTCGGACAAGCGGTGACATTTAGTGTCATCGCGACTGGCAGCCCGACTCTGAAATATCAGTGGCGACGGAACAATACGAATATTCCAGGGGCGACGGCAGCAAGTTATACGCGCAGCGGAACAGTACTTGGGGATAATGGGGCCCAGTTCAATTGTGTTGTGACCAATAATTTTGGGACCGCGACGAGCAATCCCGCAACGCTCACGGTCAAGGCGGTAAATAAACCCCCCGTAGGTACAATTACGAGTCCCATAGCAGGGATACTATATCGAGGAGGGCAATTGATCCGGTACTCGGGAACTGCAAAGGACCCCGAAAGCGGGATTCTTCCTCCCAGTGCTTTCACGTGGCGCGTGGATTTCCACCACGACACCCACGTTCATCCCTTCCTACCCACAAAGCGCGGAGTGACTAGCGGGACGTTTATTATTCCCACCGTTGGCGAGACATCGGCGAACGTCTGGTATCGTATTCATCTGACCGTGACTGACTCTGCAGGGAACACCCACTCGTCGTTCCGCGATGTTCGCCCGCGAACTGTGACTCTTACCCTTGCATCCAACCTGCCCAACGTTACCTTGCGTCTAGATGGGCAACCGCATACCGCTCCTCTCTTCGTTCGTACCGTCGTCGGAATGGTGCGCACGCTTGGAGCTGCACCCAAGCTAACAGTCAGGAACGCGAATTATGTACTCCGGTGGTCAGATGGGCAAACGGCGACGCACCCCATCACGGTGCCATCCTTGAATACTAGATATACTGCCACTTACTTCCTCCAGAGGACCCCGTAGAGGATGGAACTGAAACGTCGCGCCCTACCTGAGCTGTGTGGGACGCTGTCGGCCAAGAGAGACCATACAGAGTGAGCCATCGATAACGTCTAGGATAGTACACGAACAATGGTCGGGCTCGAAGCATACGAGACGATCGTCTCCGGTAGCGACCCCAACGGCTGCATTGATAGCAACGAAGTGTGTAGTCATAACGATCGACGTCTGACCCGCAACTAGACACTGTAGCAGCCGGTCGCGCCACGTCTGATATTCTGAAGGAAGATCGCTCCATCGTCCGCGCAAGGCTTGCTTTAGCCATGCCGCGCGTTCTTCCAGATTCTGACTTGGTGATGGAATCTCAGCAATCCGCGACTCGACACGTGCAGTCACCTTCCATCGTGCTTCGAACGGAGCGGCGGTTTCTCGTGTCCGCTTAAGCGGACTTGTGATCATGGGAAGCGGACCGAGTGAGCTCAGTTCTTCAGCGACTGCCTGCGCTTGCTTGTGTCCTATTTCATCAAGGCCGGGATCGACCTCGTCAGCGAAACTGGCACTCGGTCGTCCGTGGCGAATGAGATACAACCGGAAGGGAGGGGCCATCGATTACTTTATCTAGTAACAGTAT
>JAYVFX010000669.1:0-5703 GCA_043772795.1 Deltaproteobacteria bacterium | reverse complement strand
AAAATTGCTCTTTCGGCACCTCAATTCTCAGCGAAGCATGAGCTTGAAGAGTGATTGGTACGCGGTATCTTGAATCAACGCATGCTTGAAGAAGTACCGCGCGTACTCGCCAACACCGCGTTGATAGAGAATCTCCGCTTCAACCAGTTTCGCCAGAGCCGTTTGCAACTCGGCTTCGCTCACAGCAGTCACTGCATGTAGCAGTTCGTAGGAGAATTCTCGCCCTAGCGTGGCTCCAAGTTGGGCAATTTGTCGCGCTGTAGACAAACGATCGAGCCTGGCTAGTAGTGCCTCTTGCAAGGTGGCAGGAATTGCCAACGTTGCTCCAGATTTTCCATCCCGACCCCCGACTCCCGACCCCTGGCCCCCGACCGACTCGATGACACTCTTGGTTAACTCCTCCACAAACAACGGCACTCCGTCCGTCTTGGTGCGAATTTGTTCGATGACTTCAACAGATAAGGCTTTTCCCGCTGCCATCCTCTCAATCATCGCCTCTACGTGACGCTTGCCGAGACGATTGAGCGTGAGTTGCGTGATATGCGAGCGCAGTTTCCACGGTGGGGTGAACTCAGGCCGAAACGTCAGCATCACCAATAATTTGCTGGTCGGGATTTGTTCGACCAACAAGGTGAGAAACTCTAACGACGATGGATCGGCCCAGTGCAGATCTTCCCACACTGACACCGTCGCTTGCCGTTCTGCCTGGGCAACTAACCATTGCACGGCAGCTTGCAGTGTCCGTTCTTTCTGCTTCTGTGGTGTGAGATTCAATGGTGGATATTGTGACGGAGTCGGTAACGAAAGGAGCGCTGTAAAGAGTGGTAACGCCTCTTGCATGCCATACAGTGCCAGAGCGCGTTCGAGCTTCTCAACTTTCTCGCTATCTGCCTCCTGCCGGGTCAGCAACAACACGCGTTGCAAGAACTCAATCAGCGGATATAACGCACTGTGCTGATGATATGGCGAGCAACGTGATTCGATTAGCAGGTACCCTTGGTCTGCAACATGCTCTTTCAAGGTGTAGGCGAGGCGGGATTTCCCAATCCCAGGTTCGCCGCTGAGTAACACGACCTGCCCGCGTCCTTCTTTCACTTGCTCCCAGCGATCAAACAACAACCCGACTTCCTGTTCGCGACCTACTAACGGCGTGAGCGTCGTCTTGCCCGCCAGCAGTACAGTGCTCTGCTGTTCGCTCTGCACGTGATAGACAGCGATGGGCGTGTCGATACCTTTGACAAGATGAGAACCAAACGGTTGGCACTCGAAGTGTCCGTCAATCAATCGCTGCGTAGCGGTGCTGATAATGACAGTATTCGGTTCCGCCAAGCCTTGAATCCGCGCGGCCACGTTGGGCGCCTCGCCCAGGGCGAGCATTTCACGTTTCTCGCTACTGCCGATCTCGCCGATGACGACTAACCCGGTGTGAATGCCAATGCGGACCTGGAGATGGACTTCACCCTGACCCTCTCCCTGACGGGAAGAGGGGACCTGAAATTGTAGCGTCTGGATAATCTCCAATCCTGCGCGTACCGCTCGCCGTGCATCGTCTTCATGTGCGATTGGGTATCCAAAGTAGACCAACAACCCATCACCAAGGTACTGCGCAAGGTAGCCCTCATGTCGGCGAATCACCTCGGCACCTGTCTGTTGATACCGTTGCACGACTTCACGCAAATCTTCTGGATCAAGTCGCGCCGAAAGTGCGGTTGATCCCACGAGATCGCAGAACATCACAGTCAGTTGGCGGCGTTCCGCTACCGGGGGCTGGGTGTTAGGTACTAGGGCAACTTCTGCCTCGCCATTTCCCCTTTTCGCCGTTTCCTCTTGATTGAGCCAAACTATCACTATCCCATCTTCATCGCTGGCGAGTTTCTTAGCATGGATGAGTTCCGCCTTGAGGTCTTCGATGTACTCATCGTCCAGACTGAAGCGAAGCTTCAACGCGCGATAGGACACCCGCCCTTCACGCTGTAACAGCTCAGTCACCTGCGCGAGTATTTCGTCAAATGTCACGACATCCCCTCCGGTCCTACTTTATTAAGCTGAGAAGGTAGAGAAATGCAAGCAAAAGTCTTGACTGTATTGACGCTTTTGCCGTTTCCCGGCTATGGTCTTTGCATGGCTGCCGTCTCCACCGTTCGCATCTACGATACTCTTAAGTCTCACCTTGGCGAGGCCGATGCGCGGCAGTTCATTGAGTATCTTGAAGGATTGATGCACGAGGCTCGTGGAGAGCTGGTAACCAAAGGCGACCTCAAGGTTGAGCTCGCCTTACTCCGCACTGATCTGGAAAAACAAATTGGGGATCTTCGTGCTGATCTCGAAAAGCAAATTGCCAATCTCAGAACTGAATTGAAGACTGACGTTGCCGAGGCGAAAGTTGACCTTATCAAATGGATGTTTCTCTTCTGGGTCGGGCAGGTCGCTGCGGTTTTTGGTCTGATTAAATTTTTGTTTCCGTCGTTGTGATCAGTGCAAGCTTCTGTCAATCGCCACTTCTTCCTCGGCTGTGCCGTGTGGGCCTATAAAGGATGGCTTGGCGACTTCTTTCCTCCGCAAAGTCGCGCCGCGGACTTCTTGCGCTTGTACAGTCAACGATTAACTGCCGTGGAAATTAACGCCACGTTCTATGGCGTGCCGAGTCGTGAGACAATCACGCGCTGGGCAGCAGAAACCCCACCAGGCTTTCAATTTTGTCCCAAGCTGCCGCGTAATCTCACGCACAAAGGGCTGCTCCAACCCTCAATTCCTCACGCGTTAACGTTTGGAAAATTGATGCAGAGTCTGGGCGATCGTCTCGGCCCAATTTTCGTACAACTGCCGCCACAGTACGGCCCGACGATGCTGAACGACCTCAGTACGTTCTTATCAGCTTGGCCACGAGAAGACATACCGTTAGCGGTTGAAGTCCGACACCCAGACTGGTTTCGCGACCCGCATGCTCACGCACTTACCTCACTGTTAGAGAACCTCGGAGTCGGGCGTGTGTTGCTCGATACTCGCCCGATTTATGACGGGCCGGATGACCCACAAATTGGTATAGAACGGCGCAAACCGAGGCTTCCCCTCCAACCAATTGTCACCGCTCCTTTTAGCTTGGTGCGTTTTATCAGTCATCCACAGCGAGAGAGTAACAATTTATTCATCGAGGAATGGATAACCCACGTTGAACGCTGGTTATCTCAAGGAACACGCATCTATTTCTTTGTCCATTGCCCGATCGAAGAGCACTCGCCTGGAACCGCGCGTTACTTTCAGCAACTCCTTGAGCAGCAAAAGATCCCCGTTCCACCATTGCCGTGGGACAGGATCAAATCTGCGCCGATACAACTGAGTCTGTTTCGCTGAGCCGTAGAGACGCCCCGCCGGGACGTCTCTACTACAAACCACATGCTTCAGAAGCTGAAAGAAATCGCGCGTACGCTTCATCAGCACCTCGCGTTCTATCGCGCGCTTTATCAAGACCCACGTACGCCGCGCCTTGCCCGTGTCCTGCTCTGGGCTGCACTTGCGTATATTGCCATGCCCTTTGATTTGATCCCTGATTTCCTGCCAATCATCGGGCATCTTGATGACGTGATCATCGTGCCAGGACTGATCTTTCTTGCTGTCCGACTCATTCCGGTCGCGGTGTACGATGAGCACTGGCACAGGATGTTTGATGAGTCGTAGGGGTGAAGCATTTGCGTTTGTTTTTGCATCCTTTGTTTGCTTTCCCTGTTCGGCAAATGCTTCGCCCCTACTTTACCGAGCGCGCAACCAGTCATGAAGTCTGCTGGGATCATTGGTGATAATCCCATCGACACCCACCACATCAACAAGGAACTGCCAGTCGTTCTGATCATCGACTGTCCACGGAAAAATTCGCAGTCCCGCCGCGTGACACGCAGTCCCGAGTTCAGGCCAGCGACGCAGGATAGTGAACTCAGGATGAACAGAGAAACACGAGAACTCACGTGCGCGAACGACGACTCCTTCCGGACCGCCACACTGTTGCGATTGTCGAGCGTCGAGGAGCAGACCTAACGAGAGATTCGGATCACAGCATCTCATGAGTCGTAAGCTTTCATGATGAAAACTGGAGACAAGAACGTGTTCAGCAAGCCCATGAGAAGCAATCAAGGCGGAAAGCCGAGACTCAATACCTGGATAGTGGACGGTGTCAGTCTTCAGTTCCAGATTATACAGCAGCGAATCTCGGAGTGCCGTAAACACTTGCGCAAGAGAGGGAATAAACACAAGCTGCCCCTGCCACTGGCCAACGACTTTGGTGGTTAATACCGACTCGGGAAGAGACCCCACGGCTGTCGCTTCACTACACAGACGCTCAAGCGTTTCATCATGAAAGACGATCAAGGCTCCGTCAGCACTCTGCTGCACATCGAGTTCGATCATACGCGCACCAACGTCACGTGCAGTCAGAAACGAAGGGAGCGTATTCTCCGGACAAAGCGCTGCTGCTCCACGATGGCCGATTACCCAACAACGAAGGTCGTTTCCGTGTCCCAGTTGAGCAAGTTCAAGCATAGCGCAATCGTGTCATCCTCATAGTGAAGTGAGTGACAAAACAAAACTTGACAGCGATACCCAAATACCACGATAACTATATTTATACAGAAACACACTGACCGCGTTGACGAGAAATAGCTTTTCTCTGTAGAGTGCCGGAGGCGAAAGTAAGGAGACCGGGAGATTGCTCGTCTCAACCCTCATAAGAGGAAGATACATGATCATTGATACGGAAACATTTGCAGAAATCGAAAGCGCTGTGACCCAAGCCACACAAGGCGTGAGTGCCGCCACCCAACTCGTAAAAGGTCTCGGCCCACAAACTGAAGAGGCCAGAGCCTATATCGGCCGCTTACTCAACCAAATCCTGGAAGTCCAAGTTCATGTGCAGCGTGCCAGTGCCGTGCTCGATGCCGTCAAGGAAGCAAACCAGGAGGAGTCATCACACCAATGAAGACGTAAAACGGAACGAGGAAAGTGTAAGCAAAAAATAGAGAGCACGTGAGAAAGAAGAAGGAAAACGGAGAGACACGTAGGGTGTTACTCTCCTCAACCCAGGACCCTTACTCGCTACTCCTTACTTTCTTACGCCCGGGCTTCCCTCTCTTCAGCAATAGCCGCAGCTACGGTGGTGGTAAACGCAGGTATCACCTCCCTCGCCAGCCGTTCCATCGAACGCATGACTAACTGAGACGGCATTCCCCCATAATTGAGAATCGCGAGTAGGCGACGTACTCCCCAACGCTCAAGCTGCTGAATGAGACGGATACAGCGTTGTGGTCCTCCAATAATAATCAATTCTCGTTCTTGCAATTCCGCGAAGCTCTTGGTGTTACCAACCGCCCGCGTATCAACATACCGCTGGATATATTCTTGTGCATCTCGTTCGGCTTGCGCATCAGTTTCGCCTACGTAGACATGAAAAGCCATAGCAGGCTCTAACGTTGCAGCCACAAGCCCGATCTCTTGCGCAGTCCGATTAAATCCTGCCAACAACAATTCCAGCTCTTTGACATGCGGTAGGATGTACGGCACTCCCATAATCGGATACCCACGACGAGGAGCATTGGTATAGGTATCGGGGCTGAGGCCGGCTATCCATAACGGCGGACGAGGCTTTTGTATGGGAAGAACATTCAGAGATAACGGCCCAGAGCGAAAATACTGTCCATCAAAAGAGAAGGTCTCTCC
>JAYVFX010000668.1:0-2618 GCA_043772795.1 Deltaproteobacteria bacterium | reverse complement strand
GGCGAGGACGAGTCCCTTACCTCCCCTGCGCACAAACGCATCTTAGGAGGTGAAGTGTGCAACGAGCGGCTGGTCGATTCTTAGTTATGTTCATTCTGGTGGGTGGTCTCTGGGGGAGCCTGAGTGGATGCTCAGTGTTTCGGGCCACGGGGCGGAGTGTAGAAGCGGTCGGCGCCGGGGCAGGTGAAGCCGTTACCGGCACCGGGCGCGCGATTTCGAGAGGTGCCACTGAAACAGAGCATGAGATAAAAAGAAGATAGCTATTATGCGATAAAGGTGCTTACGCACTTAATAGAAAGACAGGTTTCCTGCTTGGGCGGCGACCGGATCGTGGTCTTGGATCTCCAGCAACATCTGCATATCTGCAGGGTTTTCCGATACGCTGAGGAGCCGGGCTTCGTAGTTCACAATCTGTTTGAAGTCACGATTTTCGTAGTGGTGCTCCGGCAATGGAGAAGGAAACCGGGATCGAGGTCGCCACTGCGAGTCCCCATCATGAAGCCGTTGGTCGGGGTAAATCCCATCCTCGTATCGACCGGTTGACCGTCCTGCCAGCTCGAAGTTGTAGCGTTTTTGCGTCACTTTGTATGGGGAAAAGTGCTACACCAGTCTTGGCAAAGGTTCTAAGGTTGAGGCTTCTCGTCAAATTTGCTTTCGTAGTGCTCTCCTCTCGGTTGCGGTCTAATTTTTGCACTAAGGTATATCTAAGCTTAGTGTGAAAGGAGATCGATTATGCAATTGAAAACGATTATGACTCCGGAGGTCGAACGCATGCCTAAGGACACCAGCATTCAGGAAGTAGCGCAGAAGATGAAAACGCTCGATGTCGGCATGATTCCGGTATACGATGGAGACCGTTTGGTGGGTATGATAA
Organism: Deltaproteobacteria bacterium; assembly: GCA_043772795.1. Classification (GTDB taxonomy): domain Bacteria; phylum Desulfobacterota; class Binatia; order Bin18; family Bin18; genus VGTJ01. The sequence goes on along the minus strand of JAYVFX010000668.1, from coordinate 1,744 downwards.
CAGATCGTGATATTACGTTGCGAGTAGTAGCCGAAGCGCGCGACGCCGCGAAAACACCAGCCCACATGATAATGACCCCTGAGGTCGTCTATTGTTTTGAGGATCAGACCATTGAAGAAGCAGCCAAGGTTATGGAGAAGCACCAGATCCGCCGCTTGATCGTACTCAACCGTGATAAACGGTTGGTTGGGATCGTTTCATTAGGTGACTTCGCGACGGACTCCCAGAGTAAGAAAGCGGCGGGCGAAGCGCTGAGCGAAATTTCGAAGGCGGCGTAGCCGTAGCTCCATAAAGAGGAGAAGGCGTCATGGCGAGTCCTTCGACTGGGCTCAGGATAAACTCCGTGAAGCAATATGCGCGAAACACCAGGGAAGAGCCGTCTCCACAAACTCAAATGGTTCCTCGTTGGGTTGTTCTTTCTCCTCGCAGCCATGTTTGCGGCGCCTTTCCTCTCATCCACGCTCTTCGCACGTATCGCGCTTGTATATCTCTTTCCGGCCCACACACCGAGCCTCGGGAGCGCGACGCTTACCCCAGAAGGCAGACTGATCCTATACGACCTGGCGCTATACGACACCGAGGCCTTGGGGAAGCATACGCTACTCACGATTCGTGAGGTTGAAGTCGTATTCGATTGGACTGCCGTGCTCTCGCGTCAAATTCGGCAGATCCGGGCCGAAGAGGTAACGGTTTACGCCCGCCTTACCAACCCCTCGCCGCTTGCGTTGCTGGAGCTGTTTGTTCCGCACTCTTCCTCTGTTCCCATAGCAGAGTCCCAACGCAGTACCTTGCCACTGTGGATCGACACTCTCAATGTACAAGGACTAGTTCACTTGGAGGGAGGTAAGGGCTTCACACCAATCACGGCCAAATGGCCGCTGACGCTGCAGATGACCATGTCTGGCGATCGCTTGCAGCCTGTTCGGCGCTTCCGCGTCGCCGTCGGTATGGTCAGGGCTATCCAGAAAAAGACCCTTAAATCGCGGACAGGTGCAGCACCCGCTCCTAGTGCCGAGGATGCTTTCGGTCTCTGGGCGGACTTCGATACGCAACCTGCGGCCGGAGATACACACGTAGAGGTTCGCCATCTGGTGGCCGGACCGGTAGCCCTAAGGATGGCAACTGAGGCTTTGCGTCAATACGCTCTTAAGCTGCCGGTGGAACTGTCGGGCTTCCTTTCTACTAACCTTGAGTTACTAGACCTGTCGGGCCAGATCGGGGTCGAACCGGGAGGAGAGATGAGATTCAGCGGTCAGCTTCGATTGCAGGACCTGAGCGTACGCTGGTCGATCGGAGAAAACTCCGCCGTAGTTCTAGATCGGCTCACATTAGCAGGCCATGTAGAGTCGCGCCTCGACCGTTGGACGCCAGCGACACTCCAGGTACGCCAGGGCATGCTACACTGGGCCGCGTTATCCTATGGGACCCAGGCTGTAGATAACCTTGAGACGGCTTGGTCCGTCGACAGCCAGAGGTTGATAACCGAACGTAGCGTAGCCAAACTTTTTGACGGACACATCCGGGGCTCACTCACCTGGGATTTAGCAACCCACGCCATACCGCAGTGTGACTTTCAGCTGACGAGCCTTGACATGCACAAAGTGTTAGCTAACCTCTCACCAGAGCATCTGGATGCCGAGGGTCACGCGAGTGGCGTCTTGCACCTGAGCCGAAGCTCGGAAGGAAAGCTCTCCGGTTCCGTGGAGCTGACCTTTGACGAGCCAGGCATTCTACGCGTCGGTGA
>JAYVFX010000667.1:0-2757 GCA_043772795.1 Deltaproteobacteria bacterium | reverse complement strand
GCTTAACGCGGGAACTGCACAGAAGGGATCGATGACGGCGGTCGCTGGGTCAGGCATGACTAACATATCTGACGCGTTGATGGGTTGCCAACCACGGATCGATGAACCGTCGAAGCCCAAGCCTTCGTCAAAGATTGCTTCTTCGTATTCACTCATTGGAACAGTAAAGTGTTGCCAGGTGCCGAGCAGGTCCATGAACTTAAAGTCAACGGCTTCGGCTTGTTGCTCGCGTGCCAAACGCACGGCATCTTTGGGTGTCATTACCTACACTCCTCCTTCGCTAAAATACGAAAATTTACACTGCGTCCTCACCCCGTTCGCCGGTGCGAATACGCACGACGTCTTCTACTGGGGTGACAAAAATTTTACCGTCTCCGATCCGCCCTGTGCGCGCGGCCTTCTCGATAGTCGCCACGACTTCCGCGACCTTTTCTTCTTGGACAATAATTTCTAGCTTTACTTTGGGGAGAAAATCGACGACGTACTCTGCCCCACGGTATAGCTCTGTGTGGCCTTTCTGCCGACCGAAGCCTTTTACCTCACTCACTGTCAGACCGCGAACTCCGACTGCGTTGAGACTCTCTTTGACCTCGTCCAGCTTAAAGGGCTTTATGATTGCTTCAATTTTTTTCATAATGCCTTTCATTGAGAGGACCTCCAGAGGCCTCTCTAGAGCAAAATAGTTCCGTTGTAAAGCGAAATCCCTCGGGCTGGTTGCTGTGCCCTGGCTGCTTTCACAGGCCGAGTTGTGTGACTGCCTCGTTCTACTGAAAAAGCAAACTCAATGCCAGAACCATGGCTCTAGGTATTGGAAATTCCTCTATCAATCCATGCGTACTCTTGTCGTCTGTTGCCTAGATCTCGGGCACCGCCACATTTTTAGGCAGCAGGTGGTGAGGGTTTGGCCATACTAAACTTTGATTCCTCACCCTTCAGGAGTCGCGTGATATTTTCTTTATGGCGAAGAATAACCAAGAGGGCGATAATCATTCCAGCCCAGATGTGCCCTGCCGGGTAAGAGAACCAGATGAGGAGAATTGGGGTAAGGGCCGTAGCAACGATGGACGCTAAGGAAACAATCCGGCTGATGGCGAAAACACCGGCAAACACGACGAGTGCGACCAAGATTGCTTGTGGCGCCATACCGAGAAACACGCCAAGACCGGTTGCTACTCCTTTGCCGCCAGAAAATTGCAGAAACGGAGAGAAGATGTGGCCGACGAGTGCAGCCACTGCCGCACATGCAATGGCAATCTCGCCTAGACCAAGTACGCGCACGATCATAACAGGGAGCAATCCTTTCAGCGCGTCTCCCAGAAGTGTGTGCAGGCCGATTTTCTTTCCGGCACTACGTGCCACGTTGGTAGCGCCGACGTTACCGCTCCCGACTTTACGGATGTCGATCCCAAGACGGCGTGTTAACAAGACTCCTACCGGAATTGAGCCGCAAAGGTACGCGACGATAGACACGGTAATAACGCGTAACATGAGGATACGCCCTTCAGATCAGCGAAGGGGACAGTGAAATCGATGGTGAAACAAACGAGAAAAGGGGAAAGTGGTCGGGGTGACTGGATTCGAACCAGCGACCCCACGGTCCCGAACCGTGTGCTCTACCAGGCTGAGCCACACCCCGACATGCTGTATCGCTAAAAAAGTAGTGATAGCATTATAATAGCGTTCTCCTGGCAAAAGGGTCAAGCCCCACTCGTTGGGAGCGAGTGTAAAAACGTGCAGCACTGGGAAGAATGGGAGGTCAGCACTCTCACGAAGGTGATGGGGATTCCGTTGGTGGAGGGACTGTTCCGCTGGATGGTTCTTCTGCCATTGGCTTTGTGGTGGAGGGCACAGGCGCAGGAGAGGATCCTTCAGGAGTGGACGACGGATGCAATGCTTCGAATTGGTGTTCGAGCACGGTAAATCTATCCGCCGCCTTTTCCATCATACTGGCAGCCTCTTCCAGTTTTTTGGTTAAGCCTTCGATTTTCTGGTTCGCCTGCTTCACTTCCACCTCAAGCTGGTGCACTTGTGGAGTTGTCATGATTTGGACATTGCCACCTTCGGAAGAGAAATAATGCAAGGCTCCGCCAACACCAAGAATGAAACCCAAAAGCAATCCAATGAGAATTCGTACCACAGCGCCCTCTTTTCTCTGATCGTAAAGTTTACGGAATCTCCTGTAGCGAGCAAGATAACACTTCCCCCGTGCGCAGAAAGCCTGTTTCAAGCAGCGGCGTCAAGGGCATCGGATGATTATTGGTGTCGATATAGACGACAAGGCGTTGGCAACCCCGTTTGCGCGCACGGGCTTTAGCGAAATCAATCAGCTCGAAACTGACGTCATTTGGTGCTGGGGGTGTCAGCGCTAAGTCGAGGACCGCGAGCCACCCCATGTGGACCAATGTCCGTACATAAGAGACTAAAACCATTCCCTGAAGTGTGCCTTGCTGTTCGGCTACATAAAAGTCGTGGGCTGGATCGCTTGCCAAGCGGCGCCAGTGTTGGGTGTGTCTCTTGTCTGTGTTGTCAGCGGATAGAAAGGAGAGAAGGGGAGCCAGTGCGGGAAGGTCTGTCCGCTTTCCGCGTCGAATGGTGATCAAGCCGTGCGGCATGGTCCGTTGGTTCTAGCACACTGCCCTTTGGTTGCAAGTTTCTAAACTAAATCGGACCACAGAAGATTCGTACACTCCCGTAGCTTCCTGTGATTTCACCCCCGGCGATCAATCGCCGGGCTACACCACGACGCCCCTTCCCAGG
>JAYVFX010000666.1:0-6747 GCA_043772795.1 Deltaproteobacteria bacterium | reverse complement strand
GCCTGCCCGGCCACTTCATCTATCGCCATGTTCTGCTCCTCTTCCCATCAGGGAACTTTATTTTGAAGTCGCAACCAACCGATGCTTTTGGCCGCGTGCCTTGCCGCCCAACGCTACGGCTGAGGAGCCGCTGCCCCACCGCAGCCATTCGGGTTCTTCCGAGTCCGTTGCGGGCAGCGGTCACCTCCAGCCGATGGTTAGGTGGTCTTCCATACTAGTCCGTCCTTGCTTGTCCCTTCCCAACTTTTCCGTTAACCTCAACCCCATGTTGAATTGGTCGTCTTGTCCTGCCGTTGAGCGCGTACCTGGTAAAGTCAGTGGTACGTGGGTGTTCCGGGGAACTCGCGTGCCTGTCAAAGCACTCTTTGAGAATCTGGAAGACGGGACCTGTCTCGACGATTTCTTGCTCTGGTTTCCAGGCGTCACGCGCCAGCAAGTTGAAGCTGTGCTCGAACACACCCAGCAAAGCCTCCAGACTGAGGCAGGGTGAGCACCATGCAGGTGCTGTTTGACCAGGGCACTCCTGTTCCATTGCGTCGTTACCTCGCTCCTCACGCTGTCGTCACTGTCTTCGAGAAAGGGTGGAGTGCCCTGCAAAATGGGGAGTTGCTCCGTATGGCCGAGCTCGAGAAATTCGAGGTTTTGGTGACCACGGATCAAAACCTGAAGTATCAACAGAACCTGCGAGAGCGTCGGATCGCTATCGTTGTACTCATGACAACCAGTTGGCCTTGGATTGAGAGAAAGGTAACCCATGTTGTTGCCGCCATTAGTTCGGTGAAACCTGGTGATTACATAGAAGTAGACTTCTAACGAATTGAGTTGACACCTAACGCTCAGGTTCAGCCGCGGCTCTGCCGGAGCGGCGAAGCCGCGGAGACAGAGCCGTCGGCTGGAACCTGTTGTTAGCCTGCTACGCCATATATCGTCGTACCCTCACGTTTATTTCTCCTTTTCGATCTCCACCGTAATGTCATTGAAGTACACCTTCGTCTTCGTATAAGAGCCTGCCTCCCCATCATTGCGGTCGACCCAAGCTTCAAAGAGGCGGACCACCTCGCCAGCTGGCTTACTGATGCTGACTATCTTATGGTCCGTTACAGTTGCAATGCCCTCAGTCTTACCGAGTGGTGTTGCCGAACGAACCTTCCAACCGCCCGGTGGGCGATATGCCACATCCCAGGGACCCTCCCCATATGTCGGAACCTGAAGCCTCATCGGCCCAACTCTTCGCTCGGTTGTGCCCGTCTTAATCTCATTGCTCCATGACTCGACCCTTGTGTGATCCGGTTCCCGCTCTCGTGCAAACATGTAGACGCGTGCCTCGATAACACCATTATTCAGTCTCGTTTCGCCAGCAACCTTTACGTCGGTAGGTTCTCCTGGGCTCGTGTCAAAGTCATTGTCACCACCTGTGCGCCTTGGAGTGTGCGTCATTGAACCAATCGGAACTACCTTTGTTTTGGTGGGCGCCACCGCCTGCACTATTAGGATCTCCGGATATCCATCGACTCGATCACTCCAATTTAGGCGGATCTTAGCGACTTGATTCGCTTCCAATAGACTCTCGAAGTCCGGGCCGTGAACATTCAGGACCATGTGGTAGTGGGTGGTTCGCCCCAGCCGAGACTCCGGGAAATCGATGCGTGTGACGCCGTCCGATGATTCCAAGATGACGCGCATTGGTCGGCTCTTCACATCCAAAGCATCCAAGTCATAGCCGTCAATCGCGATCTCCGCTCTTCGTTCTGGATCGAGATTCAGGTTAATGCTCGCCGGGGTGACTTGACAGAACCCCGGTCCAATAACTGGGGGAGTGCTGTTCAACAGGAGTGTCTTGATCCGTTGCAGCCGCACTATTGCGCGTCCAGATAAGAAGTCCACGTTACATCGGAACTCAACCCCCACTGTAGCGATACTTCGCTGTGCAAGATCATTGACTTCGATTCGTATGATGCTCTGGATTTCCTGTGGCAGATTCTTGGCAACATCCTGAAGTACCGCCTGCCATCGGGTTGAGTCCTCGTGAATCTGCTCGATGCCACGGTCCACAATGCGTACTGCTTCGTCCACTTGGCGCTGGGCTTCGTCTATCTTGTCGCAACCTAGTATCAAGACGCAGACAGCTAAGAACCCCAACCTGATCATGCGACAATACCGCATCTTCCACCCCCTTCAGTTGACGGGAACTTCTCTCAGCAGGCTAACGCTTCCGCTCAAGAGCCGCTGCCCCACCGTGTCGTTTCGCATTCACTCAGAACCGCTCGCGGGCCGCGGTCGCGCTGGAGGCGGCTTGTTAGGCGATTACTTATCGTATTCCCTTCAAAAGCTCATGAGAGCGCTCCTCCAAGCAATTTCCGAAACCCTTCTTGCTCGAAGTGGTGGTCTGTCGTAAGCGCTTCCGTAAGGTTCCGCTGTCTCATCAGGATGAAGCTAACAGCGTCGCACAGCGAATAGGTCTTATCTTGCCGCGACAATAAGAGCGCCATCGCTTCGCGGTGTAATGACTCGTCAATCCATACGGTCTCGATATCAGGATTCTCCAGCAGATCAGATACATAGGTTAAGGCAAGGAGCCGAGGGAGACGACGCGCAGTTGCCAGCGCCACAAATTCCGCAAGCACGTAGCTGTGGGTGAGTCGGATACGAGCTTGCTTGTACAGCATACGAGCTTGATCGTGGAACGGCTCCGGTTTGTGATGGAGGCACAGGAGCCCTGAGGTGTCGAGGAGCATCAGTTGCCCTCATGAGTGGCAGCGTACTCTCTGGCGAGGTCTGCATCGATCTGTTCGTTATCGACCCCCGTTGCATAGCCAAGGTCTACTTCTCCAAAGTGGCGCTCGAAGCGTTCCCGCGCTGCCTGTTTCTCCGCTTCGGTGCGCTGCGTCCGAGCATCATGCCGTTCGCGGACATTCCTATACTGCCGCTCAAGGGTGGTGGCAACCCACTGCGCGGGCGACGTTCCTGCGGTTTCTGCCTGGTAGCGGATCACGGTATAGACTTCATCGCTGAGTTCAAGGGTCAACGTTTGGCTCATCTCTCACCTCCGCCGATATTGTAGCATGCTGAGTTGGGAGGCAACACTTCGTTTTTGCGCACCTCACTTTCCTTTGAGGAAGTCAGGAAAGTTTAGCACGGTCAATTAGCCCAAGAACAAGCAGAGCGATGCCGAGCAGGCCCAAGCCAGCCGCAACCAACAGAACAATCGTATAGAATGGTTCCTTCAGGACGTAGTTCTCTAGGCCCCCCATCATCATTGCACCTAATGGATTGTACGGGGAGTGTCTGCTTGCCCATAGATAGACGAACAGTCCGACCAATGCACAGGCGATTCCTCCGCCAATCGACCCAGACAGGGAAGGAATGAGAGGAGAGGTATCTGATGCCGCTATTGTAAAACCCCTCTCCTTTGCATATCTATTAAGCTCCACGTTCTTCTCTACAAGCCACCTTTGTTCGCGAGTAAAGAGTAGAACCGCGATCGATATCGTTGATAGAGTGCTAGCGTAAAATACCCAGCTTACACCTCGATCTGGTGAGAAGAATGGCAGTTGCTGGACCGCTGCTTGGTATGCACTAGCTAACATTGCAGTCAGGGATATAAACAAACAGAGCTGGAGCGATCGGGTGCTCATTATTCGTTATCTTCCTGTGCTTGCCGCCTACACCAATTAGGGACTTGTGAAAAGCCTTTCTTTGGCAACTTGCGGCCTAACGCCCCCGCGCACCGCGAGCCGCCCCAACGAGACTTTTCAGGTTTAGCAGGACCCGCAATAGGGCGGCGATGCGGTGGCGCGGGTTGTTCGGCATCGCGATGACCTGAAACGCTCTGTCTCCAAAGATGTTTTTCATTCCTTTGATGTTTGCGGAAACTATCGTTAAAAGTTTTTCAGAATCTCCTTGGCCTTTTCATACAACTCTGGATTCATCCAAGTGATGAAGCAGTAACTCAAGCTTCTAAAGACCCAGGAGAGGTCAATGCCACTCAGGTTGATAGGTGGCAAGTTCCGAGATGTTCTTTTCATGCAGGTGCAGCCGCTTTGTCCAGAAAAGTGAAGAGATCAGGCTGATCACCACAACAATAACAATGGCTTCTGGACGATAAAAGAAGAGCGCGAGTGAAGCTATGATCAGTAGCGTCCCCAATAGTACTCTTCTGCCTAGCAAGAACGGTAGCCCTGGTATGAGCGAAAACGTTGCCACGAGTAGATAATCATGAAGAAGCTTGGGGCTCCCATCAAGGTGTTCTTTCTCGTAATTGGCACTGAGGTAGCATGAGGAGCATAGTGGCGGCCAACTGCTTGGCACCCTCTTAGGCAAACGCCAGTAGTGGCTAGCGCAGAGTGTTCTTTCACAGTTTTGACAACTGATGCCAGCGCGTTTACCTGCAGAGGGGTTGATTAAACCACAATCATTGCATAAGAGCCCGTCGCCATTTATGAAACCTCCAGAGCCATCGGTAAACCCACTCGTGCCCGTTACGGCGCATCTTCGAGAGCGATCATCGGTGAAGAGTGCCATATAAGATCGCGGTCCTGCGGACAGATTAACTCTTCGGTGCAGGAACAGGACCTGTCTGGACGAAAGCCGTACGTTCTGCGGCTTGACTTCACAGAATTTTGAATAAGACTGGTTGTTACGGCCCGTGTAACTTATTGTTTGTGAGAGGCGCTGAGCTATGCCGCTGGCCACTCTAAGGCGGTACTCTTCCATCGGTTTGCCGAAGTAGGTGGCGAGCGGTTTTGACGCTAGCATCACCTGTGGATAAGAAACCACCTTGCTCTGCTGCCAGAAAGCTCGCTCTGCTGGGCTGATAGGGTCTGGAACAATGGGGAAGATTTCTCGCCCTTGCTCCGACGCATGGTAGATTGCTCCGACCTGCGTATTAAAGAGCTTATTGACCTCGTAATCGACAATAATGGCGGGGACTATATCCTCGGTAATTCGAATAACAGTGATAGATTCCTGGGCTTTACTGAGGATACGAGCGCAGACCTGAAAGATGCTGCCGCAGTTCGATCCTGAACTCGTTATCCGTGCGCCACGGCACGTGAAAGAACAGATCGGTCCCTTGACGTGCTGTCACTAAAAAGATTTTAACTCGCTTCGCCTGCTCAATGATTTCCTGGTGATCCCAGAGCGCGAGCCGCAGACCATCGTTCGCATTGATGCTTGCGGCGTACTGCTTTGCACCATCGGAAAAATAGCTCGTGGTGGCGACTATACCTCCTGTTGCCCTTGGGTAAGTGATTATTGCGCTGTGTAGCTTTTGGACAATGGGACGCCCAACAGCCGCGCGTTGGTGCTTGCATTCGACGACTAAGGCTTCGTAAGCAAATAAGTGTTACATTTTCAGCGTAACCACTGGTACACTTCACCGCCATGGACTCTACTCTGACAGGCTAACACCACGATTCAGGGTGATATGAAACAGAACGGTTATTGGCTTACGAGGCCTAAGACATCGCTTCCCCGGCGTAAGATAATGTCACGGCCTTCATCGTTGCTGAGCTTGCCGCGTTCGGTCTGATAGCCTATACAATGGAATAGCTCGAGCATCACGACTTCGAAGTCGTGTCCTCCTAGTGTGTCGAGTTCGTAAACTATCTCTTCCATCGTACAATTGCTTTGGTCCTCTATCTAATTTAATTGTTCCATATGACTGAATTTATATGAAGCCTGCGCGTAATTCAGGCGGCGATGCGCCACCGCCCTTCATCGATGAGATCCTTGATGTGAGCGACCGGCCGGTGGTGGCGATAGTTATCCAAAAAAAGCACTTGGTAGAGCCAGACACTGGCGATGACAAAGGTGCCGGTGCGCGCCAAGCCTTTGGTGGGGCAGGCTTTGAGGTCACAGGCTTGGATGAGGCGCTGGAAGAGCAACTCGATGGTTTCGCGCCGATAAGCATACAGGTCCCGTTGCCACGCGTTCGGGGTCGTCGGCAACTGCTGGGGGGTGAGCAGCCAGCCGCCGTGCTGGGCATAGGTGGCCACGAGGTCCGCCCCACCAAAGGTCGAGTCGCCCAGCAACAATTCGGTAATCGGGAGGTGGTCGGCAGCCAGGGCCTCCTCCAGCACGGTGCCTTCCCCTACCGAGTTGGGACACCACCGCGCAAAGAGGGGGACGGGGGCGGGAAAGACCAAGCCTTGCAGGACCAAGCGATAGCCTTGCACCCAGCCGCGGTAGCCACTCTTGGACCACGCCGACTCGGTGTCCACGTTGCGCAGGCCAGCCGGGACCTGCCCCTGCTCGCGGTCCCGCTTATGCCACCGCGGCCCTTGGGCTTGGTACATGCGCCCATCGATTGCCGAGGCTTGCGGTTCATCCGGCCCCTGTTCTACTTCGCCCAGAATTTGTTGTCCCAGGGCTTGGACTTGGGCTTCAGCTTCGGGCAGCGTGGCGTCGAGCCGCCGCTCCAGGGTCCGCCGATGCGGGACACGGCGAAAGCCCAGGGCCTGTCGCAGGCTAGCGTCCTTGGTCAAGAGCGTCGCCAGCTCCTGGGGCTTGAACGTCCGCAGCACCACCCCGACCACCGCCAGCAGCAGGAAGGCCAAGCCGGAGAAGGTGCGCGGACGACCCTGCTGGTGTTTGGGAGGTGGTTCCACATAGTATTCTTTAACCTGCTCGACTATCTTGAGCAGTGCGTCGGGGGAGACGGGGTTGCGGTTGGTCGCCATAACCCCCAGAGTTTGCAGAGAGTTGTGGCTCTCTGCTACCCCCGACCGATTTATGCGCAGGCTTCAA
>JAYVFX010000665.1:0-3838 GCA_043772795.1 Deltaproteobacteria bacterium | reverse complement strand
AATAAGCGAGTGTCGGTGCTCACACTGCGAGTGAGTGAAGAAGCTAAGCCCGAGTGTGACCGTTGTGGCAGCAAGAAGCTGTCGCGGCTGATGTCGCGCTTCGCTATGGTGAAATCTGAAGACGCCCGCCTTGAGGCACTGTCGGACCCCAGCTCCCTTTCCGGGGTCGATGAGAATGACCCCAAAAGCATGGCGCGGTGGATGCGCAAGAAGGGGAAAGAAATGGGCGAAGATTTTTCCGGCGAGGAATTCAACCAGATGGTTGACGAGATGGAAGCTGGAAATATGCCGGATGATGACGGTGGTATGGGTGGCGGTGGCGATGTCGGTGGTGGAGACCTCGACTAGACCATAGAGAGTTTTTCATGGCTACAGTAGAAGAGCGCGTAACCACACTCGAAGACATTGTTCGTAAACATGACCGCTCGATTGAACTTCTCATTCAACTCGCAGAGACTAATACTCGGGTTCAGCAGCAGAGCGTCCAGACCATGGAAAACCTGACTACCCGGTTTGGCCATTTGGAGGAGGCAACCCGAGCGGTAGTGACAGCTGCGGAGGCTATGCGAACCGAGATGGGGGCCATGCGGACGGATATGGGGGCTATGCGAACCGAGATGGGGGCTATGCGGACGGATACGGCGGAATTTCGCACTCAAGTCGGAGTCTGGGCTTTAACGGTCGAACAGCGCTTTGATGCATTACCGACGGTGATGGCAAAGGTCGTTGCTGATGAACTCCGTCCTGTGACAGCAGCGCTCAATGCCCTTCCTGACGCCATTGCGAAAGCAGTTGCCGAAGAATTTCGCCCGGTGCTTTCGGTACGAGAAGATGTAGAAGACCTCAAGCGTCGTGTGAACGCATTGGAAAAGAAACCGACAAACTAAATCGAACCATACGCCTCCCTATATTTCATAACGTGGCCGCGCAGAATTATCATTCTGAGCCCTTCGGCAAGCTCAAGATAAACTCCGCGAAGAATCTCTCTCAAGCGTTAAGACATTGCTTTTGCCTCTAGCAACACCACCGCCTCCGCCATCATTCCTTCTTCGCGTCCGACAAATCCCATCTTCTCCCCGGTTGTCGCTTTGATATTGACGGCGTCTGGTGTCACTTCTAGTACCACTGCGAGATTTGCTCGCATTTGTTCGCGATAAGGACCTAATTTTGGTCGCTCCGCGAGCACGGTGAGATCCACGTTACCGACGCGGAACCCCTTCTCTTTGACGAGAGCCATCACAACCCGCAACAATTCGACACTCGACGCGCCTTCGTAGCGTAGATCAGAGTCGGGAAAATGTCGGCCAATATCGCCTTCGCCGATCGCACCTAACAACGCGTTACTGACTGCGTGGCAAACAACGTCGGCGTCCGAGTGCCCAAGCAGTCCTTTTTCCCACGGAATCTCCACGCCGCCGAGAGTCAGTTTTCGTCCTTTAATTAGCCGGTGGATGTCAGTGCCTTGACCGATACGAAATTTCATAGATGCTCATATATACAACCGAGCCGCGCGCGTCAGCAAGCGGTGTCCTCAAACATATAACCGCGCGCGTCAGCAAGCGGTGTCCTTTACAGATCCGTCAGTAACCGGCGATCGATCTGTTCGAATTGAAGCCGTTGTGAATCTGGCGAAAGGTGAGGAGTTCCGGGGATACTATGGTCGCGATCCACTGAGCCGGCTTCATCGCCATGCAGCCGGGCGCCGTAGCAACTGAAGGTAATAAAATAAGCCAGTGGTATTGCTTCCATGTATTCGTTCCAACCGCTCCCTAATGGTCGCGGCTCGGTTAAACCAGTGCATCGAGAAGGCTTTTCGCCTCTTGCAAATCCTTCGTATCGAACCCTTCAGTAAACCAATTGTAGACCTCGGATAACATTCTGTGTGCTTCGTGCTGCTTGCCTTGCTGCTGCCAGAGGCGAGTTAAGCTCATAGTTGCGCGTAACTCTAGCGACTTGGCTTGTTGCTGTTGGGCGACTTCAATGGCTTTGAGGAAGCACTCCTCCACCTCTAATTGCGGATTGGGGAATGCGGATTGCGGATTCTCAACATTGAACGTTGAACCTTGAACTTTGAACTGTTGAAGAATCAGTTCGCCTTTGAGGCGGTAGAGTTCGGCTTCGTAGTTACGTTCCCCGTTTCTGCTCACTATGCTTATTGCTTCGGCTATCATACTTAGCCCTTTCTCAATCTGCCCCATCTTTCCATACGCTTCGGCCAGTAGAGCAAGGTAGCGCGTCTGGCCCATTTCTGCCCCTGTCGCTTGGTGAGCAGCGAGCCCCTGACTCATCTGTACAATCCCCTCTTCCTTTTGCCCTTGCTCTGCAAAGGCCCAGCCTTGCATGATAGTTCCCCACGCCAAGAACAACGTAAACCCTTGCTCATTACAGAGTGAAATTAGGATCTCCGCTTGCTCTTGTGTATCCTGCTCTTTCCGAAGCAGCTGGTGGACCCAAAGGGCAACGCCCAAGACACTAGCCGTGGTAAAGGGATGAGATAGTTCCTGAGCTAGAGTGAGAGCTTGGTGAAGTGTGCTACGAGCTTGATCTGGATAACCAAGGTAACATAAGGCCCAAGCAGCAAAGAAGAGACAACTAACTTTGGGATCATATCCATAGAGGAAGGTATGGGAGCTATGCAGCTGGGGATCATAGAGGGCAACACCATGCTGAAGGCACTCACGAGCCGCAACGAACTCTCCCAAGAAGATCAAGGTGAGCCCCAAGGCATAGTGGGCTTGTATTAAAGAGGCCGAGTCTTGCCGACTTTGGGCCAGAGGGAGAAGTTGCTCTGCCAACTCACGCGCTGTCTTGTACTCAGCACGTACAATATGAAACTGCCATAACCCCCAGAGAACCACGAAGAGCTGAGGAGCTTCCTCTATTTGCTGGCACAGCTCTCGGGCTCGACTGTAAACTTTCCCCATTTCTGGGGCGGCCCAGCCCTTAGTCGCCTGCAGAGGCGCACCCAGAGCAATTTGCAGAGCAAGCTCTTGCTGGATACGTTCTGGAGTATCCGGCAAGAGCTTGAGCAACTCTAAAGCAGAGGTGAGATGATTAATCGCCTCGGCATTTGCCGACCGCTGCACCGCCTGTTGCCCGGCAAGCTGGAGGTAATCCACCGCCTTTTGTGTATTGCCACTACGACTGTAATGATGGGCAAGCTCGCTGTAACGATCGTCGAGCTTGGAACGATACACTTCCTCGATCGCTTTGGCGGTGCGTTCGTGGACTGCTTTGCGGCGCTCAATGAGCAGAGAGTTGTAAGCGACTTCTTGAGTGAGGGCGTGCTTGAAGGTGTACTCGATATCGGGAAACGCCGGGCGTTCGTAGATGAATTCACTGGTCTGTAGACGTGCGAGCTGGCGTAGGAGGTCATCTTCGGGTTGGTCGACAACGTGTTTGAGGAGACTGAGTGAGAATTCCTTGCCGATGACAGCGAGAGTTTGCAGGAGTGCTTTCTCGTCCGGTGGTAAACGATCAATACGAGCGGTGAGGACGCCCTGGACGGTGGCGGGAATGCGGAGGTCGGTAATCGATTTCATCGTAGGGGCGGGTTTTGAGCAACTCTAGGGCAGTAGTGAGGTGTGTGATTGCTTCCGCGTTCGCCGACCGCTGTACCGCCTGTTGCCCGGCGAGTTGGAGATAGTCGATCGCCTTCTGCATGTTCCCACTGCGACTGTAATGATACGCTAACTCGCTGTAATGATCGTCGAGCCGATGGCGATACACGTCCTCGATTGCTTGCGCGGTACGCTCGTGGAGTGCCTTGCGACGTTCGATGAGCAGCGAGTTGTACGCCACTTCTTGGGTGAGTGCGTGCTTGAATATGTATTCCACC
>JAYVFX010000664.1:0-3513 GCA_043772795.1 Deltaproteobacteria bacterium | reverse complement strand
CCGTGCCACCACCTACGTGCTCACTGTCGCGACAGGCATTCCTGAGCACTAGGTCAACGACCCGAGTGACCTACCTACGCGAGTGGGCCAAGCCATGTGTGTGATTTGTGTGTAATGTCGGCAGCGATCCGTTACTCATGACTATCTGTGACGCAGAGAGTCTTTGCCCCCTTCCCTCCTTAAGGGATGTCGCTGCCTACCAAAAGGTCGAAGCTTGGACCTCACTCTGATACCTGCTTATCCCCTTTTTGTACAGCTGAAAATATACCATTTAGGCAAGGCTTCAAAAATACTACTCTTTCGAGCAGATACGCGAGTGTGACGAGCATGTGCGCTAGCGGAGAGTGGAAACTTTCATTGACGTGGACTAGGTGCGCGATGAGAAAGCAGTATCAAAGCGAGAGGTTACATGACCCTGTCAACTTTCGTTGACAGTCAAATAAACTTGACATCTCTCCCCGGTCAACTTGACCTTTCAAACCCGCTGCCCCAATCAAACGTCCGATAATCCACTCATACGTCCAGGCTGCCGCCCGAAAAATCGTGTCTTCTCACGAGTTTCGTCACTGCCTGTTTTTGGGGTTGCGGGTGTGCGCTTTCGCTGGGTGTTAGCATGGGAGCTAACACCACGGAAACTCCGTTGGCAAAGACGAAGGGAAGAAAAGTTTTGCGAGCTTTCTAGACGTTCGGGATTACACTGCCGGTTCAACCACTTCGTCATCCGTCATTTGCCAAATCTTGAGTTTCTTTGCTAAATCGAACCACACAACATGCGTACACTTTACGCTACGACCCATTGAGGGTGTCATTCTGAGCGCAGCGAAGAATCTCTCTGAGAGACCCTTCGTGGAATTTATCCTGAGTTTATCGAAGGACTCAGGGTGACAGCCCTGGTGTGCCAATCTTTTGTGGTCGGACTATCCTATGCCCTCCGTAACCTTTGACGATGTTTGTGGGATGCGGGCCGGGAATTGCGGTTTCTCCCCTTGGCAAATCGTGTTGTCGCAGCAGCTTTCTGGTACTCCTCCTCCTATTTTTCCACCGTGCGCTGAAGCCCCTGACGTAGGAAATGAGCAATGATTTCCTGTTTCTTCCATGGCCGCCGTCCCTTTGCTCTTTGTTGAGCGGAGAACAGTCCTAATTCGGCAATTAAGGAACGCGGCAAACGAAAAGTAACAGGAAACCAAATGTCTTCGACTACTTGCTGCTCGTCAGCAGGGAACTGTTCTGCTGGGGTATTTTGCAATAATGAAATATTGCTTGCTTTCTTTCTTGCAATATTTCCTTCATTTACAAATTCTTTTTCCATTGCAGCAGCAATATGGTCAGGCACATTCAATCCCTGACTCATCGACCGGCGTTCGGCCATTCTTCACCTCCTTGGAGCATGTCGTAGGTTGTTTCTGTAATAATAAAATATTTCTTTCTTGCAATATTTCTTTCGTCGCTGCGCACTTGCTCAACTTGAGACGCGCTCTCGGTAGGTGCTCTCAGCCCCTGACTCATCCACCGACGTCTGGGCACTCGTTACTTCCGTAAACAATTCTGTGAGTTCCTTTATCGCGTCCCTCGCGCGCGCACCCATCCGAAAAATCGTCGTTCCTTGTGTCGGCGCATCCGCGTACACCTGACGAAGCCGAATAGGGGTGTGCGCGACCGGGATTCCGACTTCAGCGGCAGCACTCAGCAAATCATTTGAGAGCAGCGTATTCACTTGGATTTTATTAGGGATAAATAAAGCTTGAGGAAGTCCATGGCGTATAGATTGGGCTTGTTTGATCACCCGCACCGCGGCATTCGACGCCCGTAGATCAAGAATGCCTGGTCCGCAGAGCACCAAGGCGAGGTCGGCACGAAGCAGAATTGCGCGTGAGAGCTCGGCCATACCAGCTGGACCATCAGCTATCACGACATCGTACTGCTGAGCCAACTGGGGTGCTTGTTCGAGAATTTCGTCAGGATCGTGCAGTGGAAAGACTCGAATCTCACGTTCGGCCTCTTGCATCCAGATGCTTGATGAGTGTTGAGTGTCTGCATCGATCAAGGCAACTCGTTTCCCTTGGCTACAGAGCCATGACGCCAAATGAACGGAGAGCGTCGACTTGCCCACTCCGCCTTTCAGATTCGTGCATGCAATTAACATATGGCAATATTGCCAGAAATATTTCTTTATTGCAATAAATATTAATATCTGCACGGTTCTTTCTTGCCGATCGGCATCTTTAACGGGCTCGGTGAAGCTTTTTGGGGGGCCTAAGCAGCGGTCAAGGACGCAAGAAGATCGTGGATCGTGGTCTTTTAATCAAGCCGTTTCTTTCACTGAACCACCGTCCCTTGAGGACGGCGACTCATGCTGTCTCATCTTCAGCAATATTTATTGCAATAAATATTGCCAGCATAATGCTGGACAGTTATGCAATCGGGAAACTCACGCCCACCTACGTCAGCTCTATCGGCGTCGAGAGACAGTCCCCATATGTAACGACGTGAACACAAAATTCCCCTCACGAGCGAACGCAACTCATGCCATCTTGCGATCATTATCAACCCAAGCCTGATGTATTCCACTCGCGACGGACAATGCTACCCAGATTCCTCTGCTCCCAAATCAAGAGGGACTTGCTCATCTGTGCATAAAAAGTAAGCTCCCCAAACCCCACAATCGCGTGATCGGGAAGGGACACTACCCCTTGAGTACGATGCGGAGTACACTGCGGTCATGGCTGATACGAAACCTCTCTCAGAAGAACGCCACCGCCAATTCGTAATTCAGTTCCTCGCCGAGATCATGCGAGAGACGGACTCCCTAGAGAACCAAGAAGCATTTCAGCGGTCATTGCAAACATATGTGGACGGTCTCCGCCCCTGGCTGGAGCCGCAGGACGGGCCAATCACTCCACGCGCACTGTTCACCCTCATTGAACAGTGCGCCTTCGATGAGACCAACGAGAACATCACCGTTGTCTTATCGGCAGAGGCAGAAGCCTTGTTCCGCGCGTGGCTGCGACGCAACAAGATTGCGAGTGTCGCCGGGTTGCACACGGCGCACGCGTGGTCAAACTGAGGACTGGCCCAGCCGAACCCCAAGACGGCTCCGGCGTAAATGTCTAGCTGAGGATGGTACGTGAGGGAGGGGTAGGGGGGGACAGCCAACTTTCCGGGTGCATCTCAGGATTCTGGCACCGCAGGTGAGCAGCCATATTCGTGCTTCGACAGGCTCAGCACGAACGGAAAATCTTCAGCGCTTTCACCCCCCGAGCTGTTCGCCCTGAACTTGTCGAAGGGTGAACAACAGATTGGCAGCTTTCTTTCAACCGGATTACCAGAAATTGGCTATGCACCCCATTTCACAGGTCCACGCAACTTCCGAAAACATTTCCTGTCTCCGGGTGTGGTAATGCCATTTTCGCAGTGCTAGCAGGGGTGCTAACACCCAGCAAAAAGCCACGCCCACCAACGACAAAAACTCGTGGTGACGAAGTCCGTGGAAAGATAGGACTTTTCTGCACGCAA
>JAYVFX010000663.1:0-10433 GCA_043772795.1 Deltaproteobacteria bacterium | reverse complement strand
CAGCAAGGTCCTTTGTCGGATCGCTGTGTCGAACGTTTTCCTTGCTTATGTGGATGTCCTTGAGGCGAATCTCGTGGATTTGCTCAAGAGGACGTTCTTTTGGCTGATTCATAAATAGTTACAATTGACAAATGAGACAGGCCTTCGGCCCATCGTCTTCGTCTTCCATATCAGCAAGAATTTCAACGAGTCTTCGATTGCCTCGATTCTTACGATTTCGTTTTTCGTTTTCTTCGTACCGCTTTTTAATAGCGGCGATGTTTTCTGGCTTCCGCAGCTCCGCTAATGACATCCGCTGGTTCCATGTAAAAGTCTTCCCAGGTTCATCGCTACTCTTCTCGTATTTCATTGCTTCTTCAAACTGATCTGGATGGGTTTCCAGCAACCGAACCCATTCAATGGGACGCTGAAAGAAGCAGAAGTAGCAGCCTGAATGGGTGCGCCCCCATTTGAGGTATGGAGGGAGACCAATGCCACTATCCTCAAGGATCTTCATCACACCAGAGTAATTGATACCATCTTCCTTGAAGGGGAACACCGCCTTAATATTCGGCTTAGTGCTGATGTATCCAGTCCTATCCTCATCTGCACGCAGCCCGACATAACTGATCACTGGCTGTTCGCCAACGTACTCTTCAAACGGCTTCAGTTTGAGCATTCTGGTACACCAACGCATATTCGGTGAAGGAAGGTATCCGCCAAAAATCTCAAACCAGTGGTCGAATCCAGCTTTGGCATTGAGGCGAATAATCTTCTTACCCAGAAACGCTTCAACCCGATGCAAGTACTCATAGGTCTCTGTGAGTTCCTTGTCCGTATCGCAGAAGACATACTCCATCTCAGGAACTCGATCGCGCATATACAAGGCAAGCGCAGTGCTATCCTTTCCGCCGGACATGCACAGAATGTGTCGTGTGATTGCACCCATGTTTACACTTGCCTCTCTTTCTCCAAGTTAGCCCAGATCGCTCGTGACGCTGCCGCTAAACCTAGGCGTTTGTTTTTGGCGAGTACCCTTTCAAACTCAGCTTGAAGCTCGCGCACAGACGGCTCATCTTCAATCGTAAAGTGAACGACCTGTTCGTGCTCGATGCCATTCGCTTGGGTAATCGCAAGGCGTACACCCGTAGCGTTCTTTCGTGACACACCTCCGACAAAAGTTATACTTTCAACCCGTTGAAATCTGGTTACGACTTGGGTGAGTTCGCTGTGAAAAAGCTCCTCCTCAGCGTCCTGCCATTTTGATGGAGGCTTAAGGGCAAGATAACTGCCAACAGATTCAAGCCACTCAGATTCGGGAAGATTGTCGTCGATGAGTCGAAGACAGAATGCGCGCAATTTGGGTTCCGTGACCGCAAGAAGGACCTGCTCCGCTCTCGTAGCCAAACTCGTTCTAAACTCCTGAAAAGAACCCGACCAACCAAACGCCTCACGGAGCTGCGACCGTAGACGCTCCTGCAATTCGGGATACGTCACTCTCAGTTCATCAAGAGCACTCTTTAACTTCTTTACAAACGGCAGCACCGATTTACCGGCAGTCGCTGTTGTTTCGATGGAGACGAAACCGCAAGCCTGTGGCAAATCAACAAACAACAGCTTTGCCGGTTCACGAGCTTCGAGAATTGCCTCACGGACAGCCTGCGCTATGGGTGAGAGCTTCTTCGTTGCTAGTACATATGCTGGAAGCTGCGCCACAAATACGCAAAGCTTTTTCACCACATCAATGAGGTCAGTCTTCCGGTTCTCCCCAGACTTGACCTCTAGGATCGCTAAAAGACGCTCAAATAATTCCGCCCGCACTCCTTCAATTTTACAGTATTGAATGTCGAATTTCTCTGGAGCTTTGGTCAGCACGTGCATGGTTTCGCCAGTGAACTCGCGCAAGAAGCTGCCGTCTTTATAGAAGGCAACGTTCTTGTCATTCGCAATAGCAAACACCGCAAGAAGCAACGGGATAATACCGTCGCGGACGCCGTAAGGAGGTTTGCGTAATTCCTCGAACAACGTGGCAATGTTGACTCGGCCTTCTAACTCTTCTTGGAGGATCTCTCGGATACGATTGAGGGCCGGTAACACCTGGCAGGTATCTCGTCGGCGACGTGGCTCATCGATCCGCCACGAACCCCCATCTTCTTGATGGAGCCCAGCCTGTTTGAGGAATGAGAAATAGATAGAGATCTCTGGTGGGCGTTTGTCTGGGTCCATGCCGAGGAGTGATGCTGTGGGGTACGTGAACATCCGCTCGATAAGCCGCATACGAGCAGCCGCCGCCGCGGAGCTTAAGGAGTGACGGTTGACCAGTTCATTGTGGATGCGAGGAGCCTGTGCGTACAGGTCATCGAAAATATGGGACACGAATTCCAGGAGATGCCGTCCATTAGTGATGGCGAGAGGATCGCCTCGATAGAACCATTCGAGCATCATCGGTCCGGTCAGTTGTTTCCAACCGATGAAATGTTGAATTCGCTTCTCCAACTGCAGGTGTGCTGCTGCCATTTGTCGTGTAACTTCCTCTCGGGCATATTTATCCGCATTCAACTCACGGACATTCGTTGCGACCCACTCCCATCGCTGCACTTCCAGCACAAGACTAGCGAGATTGCGTAAGGGTTGGGGAACAGCAATCAACCAGTTCGGGTGTTCTCTGATTTCTGGTCGTTTTACAAACGCAAGTGCTTGTGTACGCTCACTCGGAGTTTCACACAAAGGGACGATAATCACGCCATCAGCGGTAGATTTTGTGTTTTCCAGTAATTCCGGCAAGCTCTGTACCGAACAGTATTGCACGTCACAGTACCGGAGATTACCCGTCTCTATGTAATGCCGTCGAGCAACCACCGGGCGTGCTTCGAGGAAATCGGTAATAAAGGTTGCGACACGCTGGGGAGTATCAATCGCGCGGCAGGCCTCCTCATACGCTTGTTCGAGATCGACCGACGTATGCGGCCATACACAGAGTCCGCGCGCCCGACCTCGGTCATACAAGATACGTTTGCCCTGACGGAGTCTTTCGAGGACCGCACGAATACGCTTCAGTGCAGAATTATCATCACCTGCGATAGCGCAAACCAAGGCTTCTGCTGTGGGGATTAAAGCTCCGTCATTCAAGAGGTTCAGAATGCCCACCGTCTTGAGGACCTGTAGTTCGAGTTCATCCTCAGTGACAAAACTTTCCACCATGGCATCAATAACACTCCAGTGCCCTCGGTAACTCTGCGTGGAGAGACGATGCGCGAAGTTGGCGCGGACGTAATCATAGAAATGATGTAACCGATAGATATCGTTTTTTCCTACACACCGTTCAGCAAACGCTTGCAAGCCAAACGGTTCGTTCGAGAGGAGAAAACTAAATAGTGACCGATCATTTTGCCCGAAGCGTTGGAAGGTACGAATCATGACCGGCAAAACCGTGGGGTGCAGCGGATATAGGTGGGCAGCAGATTCTCCTAGCGTGCGGGTTCGTGCAGAGCCAAACCACCCTAAAGCCTGGGTCGTCTCCATAGCGTGCTTTAACTCTACACTCTTTGCGCGTGGAAGGTCGGCAGCATTTACATTAAGAGCTGTAGCGATGACTTCGGTCAGTTGCTCAATTGGTTGGTTGAAGACAATTTCTTCAAATCGCCCAGCCACCTTCTCCCATTCGCGCTGCGCGGATTGATCCAAGTGGTCGGTATAGGCAGTGAAACCTTGATGGAGAAAACCAACGACAAATAACGCTTCGTCACCACTCCGCGCTGCCGCTTCAGCAAGGCGTTGCAAAAGGAAAACATCTTGTTGTTGAGGATGGAGCGCCGCAAACTCTAAGAACTTTCCAAGTTCATCAAGAATGAGTAGTAGCCCGCGGCTCTTTGCATCTGAGATCAGAGATCTATTGACCTTGAGGATAAGGTCGATGATGTCCTCATCATTCGGGACAGATGCGGCATCAAGCAGGTGTTGAACTTCGAGGACGATTTTCGCTTTTGCACCACGGCCATACAACTGACTTAATGCATAGTGTAGCGATTTCAGAATGGTAGGTCCGAGGGCCTGCCGCGAGCAGGTAACCAACACGGGTAACAACTGCGAGCGCGACACTCCAAATTGCTGCACGTTCAGTGCTTGACGGACGGGAGGAGGGAAGCCTGTCTCCTGACCTGACAACCAGTGTGCAAGCAGCAAAGCAAAACTCGACTTTCCTGAACCGTAATCTCCTGTCAGACGCCACGCCCGTTGCCCCGAACGGGGCTGTAAGCCTTGCGCCATGCGCTGTATGCAGGAGCGAACGAAGTCGGTCACAACGTAACTTGAGAGCGCGGTAGGATCTTGAAAGTCACGCTCAAGATGCGCAGAGCGGAGGAAGCGGGTCTTAATGTGGAACAGGTCAGCAATCTTCTTTTCAGGCATCCCCTTCCTCCCCTAGGTAGATCTCCGTCAGTAAGCTCAAGCTGTCCCGTTCTCCCTTCCGTCGAACCTGTTGCGTATTCACTGATTCAGTATAGGTAAGAAAGCCCTCAGTGTATTTCTCTAATGCTTCAACACGTGAGCGAATCTCCTCCTCTGACAATTTGAACACCTGCCCAGGACTACCATGCCCATAGGCAACCTCCCGCAGCGGAAGAGTTGCCTCCGTCTGATGACGTGTTTGCCAAAAGTCGTACAAGCAGTACACAAAAAGCGCAAGAGTGATTTCAGGCTTTTCGTCTCGACGGAACGCGTAAATAGGTTCTCGCCGCCCGGATGCTTGATCTATTTCTCTGTCACCAACCTTGATGATGAATTCGAGTTCTACGAGCGGACAATCGAGGTTGTCTTCGTGTACTTCTCCCTTGCGGCCTCGCGTGGGAATGTAAGTATGCAAGAAGGTATCAAGGTGTTGCTGTACTGTAACAAGCGAAGGGCTCTCACCTTGTTGGGATGCTTCCTTATGAAGCACCTTGAGAAGAGTACTCGGAACGAGTTCCGGCTCATGCCAGCGATTAAGCACATAGTCCCAAGCTAACAACGGGTTTGCAACATTCGTCGCGAGTTTCCAATGGATGAGCCACAACGTCCGGATATCTTCCAGGAATGGATCGAGGCCGTTCTCCCCTAGTAACGTCGCACCAAAGACAGACAGCCCATACGTTTTGCCTTTCGCCGCTGTCTCTACCACGCCGGTCGCCTGTGCCCAATAGCGAATGGCACGAACCATATTCTTCCCGACCCCCAAGTCGACCATCGCCTGATCCTCATCTGTAAAAAGTTGCGGGTTCTTGGCCACACCTCGTACTGCTTTGGGTAACCACGTGTAGCGACAGGGAAAGGTTTCATGTCCGGAGATACGATAGTTCTTCACCATGCTATAGCGCTTCCTTTGTTGCTGACCAGAGTTGCGCGTAAAATGCCCAATGGCATTCTGTTATTTTCATGCAGTTTTCTTCCCTTCTCTGATGCTCTCCTCGAACATCAGATTCACCCCTTGACCGGAACGTTCAACCAGCCCCTCAACGGCACTTGCTTGAAGGCGTAGCCTGGCGGGAAGGACGCGAAGCAGGCAGAATGACCTTTGCCAAAGTAAAGGTGGAGTCAAAAGCATCATGATCCGTCGCGTCTGCTACGTCTCGATACTGTTGTGGTGGTGTACTATCCCATCCCTCAGTTGGGGACAATACGATGTCGAAGAGAAGTGGCCGGTCTGGGTTCGCGGCCTCGTAGACGTCCGCATCGCCCGCAGCGGCCGAGCATCGAGCTGGACAGATCAAGGGATTGGCATCGGTAAAAGTCGTTATGGAGGAACGGGTTCTCTCCTGGGAGGGGAACGATCGACTCGCCTCGCACTCTCTCAGCTTTCGCTAGAACTTGGTGCGACCCTGCCCTGGGGTCTCAGCGCCCGTGCACAACTCAATGCCGAAACCGACCTCGGTGTCGATCGCCCGTTGTTGATCGAGGCGATTCTCCGCAAAGAATGGGGAGCATCAGCAAAAGGGTGGGGACTCCAGGCTGGAGTGATGAATAACCCCTTCTCGCTTGAGCATGTGGGACCGGCGTGGACTCCGCAATACACACTCACCCCTTCAGCACTCAATACGTGGTTGTGGGAAGAAGTGCATGTAGTGGGGCTAGAAGGAGAGTGGTGGCAAACGACACAATCTGGCTTGCGTTTCGGAGTTCTCGCTGGAGCGGGTTTTGGTCCGGATCAGATGGCGCGGCTCCTCTCACCACGCGGGTGGGTATTGAGTGACTACCAAAGCGGTATTAACAGCGACCTCCCACACACACCTCGCGGCAGTGCTGATGTGTCAGTTTTTGACGAGCGCGATTATCGACCAGCTTTGTATACTCGCTTCAGTGTGAGCGACGCTCGCAACCGTGGAGAACTGAGCCTTGGGTATTTCGACAATCTCGGTGATCAAGGAACACCGGGAGTCTGGCACACTCGCTTCGGGACACTAGGTGCAGTCTTTCACCCGCTGGAGAATGTGGATCTGCTTGCCCAATACCTGGGGGGGAGCGCTCAGAGTCGCGCGAGCAATTGTGATATCCTCCTCCATGCCTTCTATGTGCTTCTCTCAGTCCACTATCGTGGACATCGGTTGACTGCACGCTACGATAACTTTCGTACGGATGATACGGATGGCCCACCGTCGTATCGTGAACACGGTAACGCATTCACCGTGGCATATTTGTTTGAGTTTGGCCTGTCCCACAGAATCGGTTTCGAGTATATGTTTCTCGATAGTCACCGGACGATGCCTGTTCGCTCTGATCCGTCCGATGGCGGTTGGCAATTGAGTTATCGGTTTAGATACTAACTATGGAACATCCTGTTATACCTCGGGCGTTGTGTTGGCAGTGGACCGTCGTTGCTTTTGCTATGTTCATTGGCGGTGTCTCCGTTACCCAAGCGGCAGAAGTCAAAGGCAAGGTCGTTGACGAACAAGGGAACGGAATTCCTCAGGCGGTTGTCTTCGTTCAGACTCCACCGACCGAAGGAGCGAAACCCGCGACTCCTCGCCAAGCGATCCTGGATCAAATAGATAAACAGTTTGTGCCAAATCTTCTTCCCATACCTGTTGGGACCGAGGTCCAGTTCCCCAATCATGACCAGATTCACCATCACGTGTACTCGTTTTCTCGTGCCAAGAGCTTCGACCTCCCGCTGTATAAAGGCGAGGCCAAACCTTCCATTGCCTTCGATCAACCAGGCGTTATCGATGTCGGCTGCAACATCCATGATTGGATGTCAGCCGTTATTCTGGTCGTTCCGTCTCCCTATTATGCAACCACAGATACAAGTGGCCACTTCGTCCTGCCTGACATACCACCTGGTACCTATTCCCTCGTGTCCTGGCACGAACGCAGTCGCAGCAAAACAGCCGATACCACACAGCAGGTTCGCGTCGATGGAATCACTCCCGAGTTAACTTTCATCCTGAGCTTGAAACCCCCACAGGCACGTGCCGCGACCAGTGGACAACGAGGATCTCGATGACCTGGTGGGCCCGTAGTCGACTGCGTACGAAGATCTTTCTCGCCTTTTCAGCGCTGATCCTTTTGTTGTTGGTTCTCACCCTGTGGCTCACCCAACTGATGGTGAGTCGCCAGGTCCAGTCGATCCTCACGCGTGAGTTGCAAGTCACGGATCAAGTCTTTCGGCGTGTCATGAAAGGGCGCGCCGAACACCTGCTCGAAAAAGCAGAGTTGTTGGCCTCTGACTTTGCACTCAAAAAGGCGTTTGCGACACGGGACGCTTTGACACTCCTCTCAGTCGCCCAGAATTATCGTGACCGCACGGGGAGTGATGTACTCTGGATTACTGATGAAACCGGAGTCCTGTTCGCGGACTCAAGCGGTAAGTTCGTCAGTGGCAAGGAACTCGCCATTCTTCCCGCATTCGAAGAGGCATTTGCCGCAGCTACCCCTGTCGTCCTCGTCATCGAAATCGACACCGACCTCTTTCAGTTTATGGTCGTGCCTATTCTTGCCCCCAGAGTGATCGGCTTCCTACTGTTAGGCTCGAGTATCGGTGACATTACCGTGCAACAACTCAAAGAACAGACTGGATCTGAAGTGTCTTTTCTCACTCAGGCCCGACTGTTTTCCTCGTCGTGGCCACTGACTGAGCAACAGCTTCTGACGCCAGGCCAGCGGCCCACGACGGAGATTTTTCAGCATGCACCAGATGAGACGTTTTTGCTTACCTTGAAGGGTGAGCGTTTCTTGTCTCTGTTAGTCCCGATTCAGTCACAGCTACCTTCACCTCTATACGCGTTGGTACAGCGTTCGTACGATGCTGCGCTCGCACCGTTAGCCAGCTTACGGTGGCAAATTGCCGGTATCGGCATCGCCGCGCTGCTTGGGGCGTTGCTGCTCGGCGGCAGACTCACCACCGGCATCACAGCGCCGATCCAAGCGTTGGCGCAGAGTATGCACTACGTGTTACAGGGAGACTTCACCCTGCGTATCACAGTGACACGACAGGATGAGATTGGTTTTCTTGGTGCCTCATTCAACGAAATGGTCAGCGGGCTCGAAGAGCGAGAGAAGATCAAAGACACCTTTGGTCGTTTTGTCTCACGAGACGTTGCCAGTGCAGTCCTCAATGGTCAGGTGCCGCTGGCTGGTGAGCGACGCGAGGTGAGTATTCTGTTCCAAGACATCCGCGGCTTTACCACAATTAGTGAGCGGACCGATCCAGCCGTATTAGTCCGCATGCTCAATCAGTTTTTCACTGAGATGGTAGCGGCAGTCGAGGCTGAGGGTGGCATCGTCAAACAGTTTACCGGTGACGGCGTGATGGCACTCTTTGGCGCACCGAACCAGTACCCCGATAGTCCTGCACGAGCAGTGCGAGCGGCATTAGGGATGGTACAGCGGCTTGAGTCACTCAACGTTCGGTTACAAGAACAGGACTTTCCTGTCCTCCACATTGGCGTCGGCATTCACACCGGCGAAGTCGTGGCGGGACTGATTGGCCCCGACAAACGTGTCGAATACGCCGTGGTCGGCGATCCGGTGAACCTCGCCAGCCGTATCGAAGGGCTCACCAAAGAGCTGCAAGCGACGATTGTCATTTCAGAAGTAACCGCTTCGCGTTTAGGACCAGAGGTCACGCTCGGACGGACAGCAACCATGGCGGTCAAGGGCAAGGAGAAACCCGTGCAGGTGGTGGAGGTGCTGGCGAACGACGGGAAGGAGTTTCAAGTTTAAAGTTCTAAAATTTAAGGTTTCGGAGAGGCTCTGCTTAAGTACGTGGAATCGTCGAGCAATTCGAGGCCGTCATGCCCGCGCAAGCGGGCATCCAGAGAGAATAAGTGCTTGCCTGTAGCTATGCCTCCTGGATTCCGGGTCTCGCGTTGCTCGCCCGGAATGACAGACAGTATTACCCTCGCGTCGTCGGAGGAGGCATTTTTCCCATGGGCGTGTACGCATCACGCAGGATCGGTGCACTCTGCCGATAGGGCGTGCCAGACGCTTCACGGCGGGCAAGTTCCGGTAACCCGAAATCAAACCCGTACTGCGTTTGTACTGCGGCAATACGCTCGCGAATCTCTGGTAATGCCAACCGTTCGGCTTCGCCGCCAATCACCACCACGTTGCCAGCGAGCAAACGAAACGCAGTAGTCGAACGAAACGAGGCGGCAAAGGTTTTGCGTACTGAGTCATAGATTGATGTCGAGGAATGGAGATTGGTTACGACAACCCCACCAAGAGTGAGATTCTCACAACACTCGGCAAAGAATTCGCGTGTACATAGATGGACAGGGATCCCGCTCACTTGAAAGGCATCGAGCAGAATCACGTCATATGGCGCTTCGGTAGGAAAGCCTCGCAAATAATCCCGTCCATCCTTCACCGTCAGGTGTTGGCGCTCGTCGGGCACCCAGGCAAAGAATCGCTGAGCAACTTCGACGACCGCCGGATCAAGTTCCACAGTATAGAGTTGCAGATGTTCAAGGTAATGATGCAGTACCATCTGTAAGCGTCCAGCACCAAGTCCGAGAAGAAGCACCCGTTGCGGTGCGGGTTGCCACGCCAATGCTAACAACATAGCTTGGGTGTAATCCGACAAGAGCGCAAGCGGATTCTCTGGATCAAGCCGCGATTCGACTTCTTCAGTACGATGTCGCTCGTGACGATAGCAAAGCAGCAGTTGCTCTCGCGTCTTACGGACAACGATGTGGTTGTACTGCGACTTGCGCTCGAATACGACGCCTGCGGGGAGGCGTTTGACGACAGCCAAACGACGGTCAATTGCGGTAAGGTTTTGTTGTTGCCACGCAGTTTGCATATCAGGAAAAAAGGCGAAAAGGGTAAATGGCGAAAGGGGAAGAGAAAAAAGACTATAGGCTGTAGGGAAAAACCAAAAGGACGAAAAGGGATAAGGACAATATCTTTTTTCGACTCCTCGACTCCCAGACTCTTAGACTCCTTTTCCCTTTTTACCCGTTTCTCCTTTTCGCCCTCTTTTA
>JAYVFX010000662.1:0-11329 GCA_043772795.1 Deltaproteobacteria bacterium | reverse complement strand
CTTCAGTTTGGCTTGGATAATGTCGTGATAATCGGTGCCAGCAGCATACCCTGCAATCCGCCCGCGTAACTCCCGTCGCCAGTCAATGTCCGGGAGCCGTTGCGGTGTGTAGGGATAACCCAGGCAAATGACGCTTTTGGCTTGAGGAAAGGGGATCGCTGGGTCAATGCGACGTTGGGGTTCACGGGCAAGGTAGGCCATTTGACCCGCATATCCTTGTGCAAGCCAATTGCTAAAAAATTGCTCGCGGGGGAGGGGAGAAAGACGCACAAACCCACATAACGTGAAACCTAACGCGGCGGCTTGGTTACGAATTTGCCTCTCGATCGACACGGCTTTGTGTAGCACGGAAGCGCAGGGCGGCAAAAGGGATTGACTCTCTGAGGGTAAAACCTTATCTCTAAAGACAGTCCGATTGCTTGCGAGGAGGACAGAATGTCGCACGGAACGCACGAACACGAAATGCACCAAGAAGAATTGCAAATCACCGCCCCTGAAGGGGTTCCCCTACTTTTAACTGATGTGGCAGTAGAAAAAGTGAAAGAAGTCATGAGCAGAGAAGGGCTGAAAGACGGAGGTTTGCGAATTTCCATCGTCGGCGGTGGCTGCTCCGGATTTCAATACAACCTTGGCCTTGATGACAGCCCACGGGAAGATGACACGATCATTGAACAAGGCGGAGTCAGGCTGTTCGTTGATCCGATTAGCCAACAATATGTCTATGGCACGACCATCGACTATGTGAGCGGCCTGCATGGTGCCGGGTTTAAGTTCGTCAACCCCAATGCCGCCCGTACGTGTGGCTGTGGGTCGTCGTTCTCTACTGAAGGGTAACGTTCTCTCTTCCTTTGGCCCTTTTGTTCTACGCAGGAAAGGCTCACCACTAGAGCACTATAGGTTTCCTCACTGAAATGTAGCTTGAGTTGCTAGCTTCCATTGGCGTAGAGACGCCCCAGCGGGGCGTCTCTACACAGCAACCAGAATCCTCGACACGCCTCGGAGTAGGAGTCCTACATGATTGGGGCATGGAAGTCTTCCATGCCCTTTTTGTCTTTTTATGCCCCGCTTTGCCCATCTCATCTTTGATCTTGACGGCACTTTGGTCGATACGAAGGCAGATCTGGCCGCGGCAACAAACTACATGTTGCATGTGCTGAGCCTGCCGACACTGTCAGTGCAGCAGGTCGAGCGCCACATTGGCGATGGTGCCCGGGTGTTGGTGGAGCGTGCCCTCGGGGCAGACCATGCCTCTCTGATCGAGAAAGGCCTTGTTATCTTTCTAGAGTATTATCTTGCTCATTTGCTCGATCACTCTCGACCTTATGTAGGTATTGAATGCATCCTTGCGGAAGCGCGAGCGTACGGCATGACACTATCGATACTGACGAACAAACCTGAAGCGCCAAGCCGAGCTATTCTCTCAGGTCTAGGGATGGCACAGTACTTCATGGCTGTTGTCGGTGGAGATACACTGTCAGTGAGGAAACCAGACCCGCAGGGTGTTGCTCATTTACAGCAGTTGACTGGACTCGCACTTACCCAAACCCTGCTTATTGGTGATTCGCAGATCGACGTAGAAACAGGGCGAGCCGCAGGAATTGCGACCTGTGGAGTAACGTGGGGATTTGGCGCGCAGGGCTTGGTGACTCCTCCACCTGATTTTGTAGTGAACACCTCGGAGGAGCTGCGGCGGGTGGTACTGCCAAAAAAAGGCTGAAGGCCGTAGGCTGCAGGCTGGAGGGGGAAAACGGGAGCGGCCCTGTAGCCTACAGCCTACGGCCTTGCTTGCCGGAGCCACTCCGCCATCCGTACGGCCTCAACAGTTTCCCTCACATCGTGTGCTCTGATGACGTGCGCGCCGTTGTAGACGGCTATGGCAGCGCAACTCAGTGAACCAACCAAACGATCAGCGGCGTTCGGCTGATTAAGAACCTTGCCAATGAATGACTTGCGTGAGGCTCCGACAAGGAGGGGGAAGCCTAACTCTCGCAAGCTCTCAA
This sequence comes from Deltaproteobacteria bacterium, assembly GCA_043772795.1. Classification (GTDB taxonomy): domain Bacteria; phylum Desulfobacterota; class Binatia; order Bin18; family Bin18; genus VGTJ01. The sequence continues at coordinate 9,329 of JAYVFX010000662.1, read as the reverse complement.
GTTCGCGGAGCACTACGCGATCCCATTCGTGCCAGGCAATTTCCGGTTGACGAAAAAATCCGATACCAGGATCGAGCACGATGTGCTGACGAGAAATCCCTGTGCGTTCAGCGATAGTGAGACTTTCGTTAAGTGCAGCGCGAATGCGTTCCATTGGTAACCCGTGTTGGGGTGCGTTCTCACTCGCCATGATGACGACCCCGGCGCCAGAGGAAGCAACAACTTCGGCCATCTGTGGGTCATATTTGAGCCCTCCAACGTCGTTAATAATCGTTGCTCCAGCGGCGAGAGCGGCGCGAGCTGGAGCTGCGCGTTTGGTGTCTGCCGAGATTGGGACCGATACGGAGGATGCAATCGCACCAATCGCGCGAGTCAGACGGTCAATTTCTTCTTCCTCAGAAATTATCGTTTTTAGGTAAGGAGCGGTGGACATTGCCCCAATGTCAATGATATTTGCTCCTGCACAGACCATGGTCTGTGCAACGTCGGCGAGGTGTTCGAGTTGGGTCCGCACAGAGCCTTGGTAGAATGACTCTGGACTGACGTTGAGCACGGCCATGACCCGAACTGGAACTCCATCACCAACTTCGAGCCCAGCGAGTTGTGATTGCAGTAATGAAGGAAGGCTACGCATGCATACGTAGTGTGACAAATTTTTTCGTACAAGGGAAGAAAGAATCTTTCGCGTATTTTTGCGTTGCCAGTCTGGCGCTTTTCTTCTACACTGCCGAAGCCATAACAGAGGAGAAAATTCATGATTAAGCTCTATGACTTTCCACAGAGCCCATATTGTCAGAAAGTTCGTCTTGTTCTCGCAGAAAAGGATCTTTCGTACGACAAAGTCTTCGTGGACCTACTGAAGAATGAACAAAAGACTGCTGAGTTCTTGCGTTTGAACCCGTACGGCAAGGTTCCGGTGTTGGTCGATGATGACGAGGTTGTTTACGACTCAACGCTGATCAACGAATACCTTGAGGATGAATATCCGCACCCGCCATTGATGCCAGACCAATCGGGAGCCAAGGCGCGGGTCCGCATGCTGGAGGACTTTGCGGATAATTCCTTCACTGCGCAGGGTGGGTTGCTTACGGTAGAATTACGGAAACCGGCAGAGCAAGTCGACCAAGATCGCGTACAGCGCTATCGGGCTGATCTGGTCCGTGTCTTGGAATTTCTTGAACGACACCTTGAGGGCAAGGAATTCATGAGTGGGACGTTCTCGGTTGCTGATTTGGCATTCGTGCCACGGTTGTTGCAACTGCCGAAGTTAGAAGTTGAGATCCCGGTACGGTTGATGAATATTCTCGCGTGGAGTGAACGCATTAAACGCCGTCCATCAGTGAGGCATCTGCAGCAAGAACTGGGATTGGTGTAACGCGACAGGTCCAGTTTTTTGTCTAGAAAAAGAGAGGGACGTATGGCAGACCTGCCGTCTATTATTCCTATTTTCCCGCTTCCGAATGTGATCCTGTTTCCTCAAGTGATGTTGCCGCTGCATATCTTCGAACCACGCTACCGTCGTATGGTGCGAGATGCAGAGGCGCAGACTCCAGCGTTGATCGGTATGACACTGCTGCGCGGCAATTGGCAGGAACAATACGAGGGGACCCCTGACATCTTTCCGATCGGTTGTGTCGGAGAGATGGTACGCGTCGATCCGTTATCGGATGGGCGTCTTAACATCATGCTACAAGGGATGCGCGAATTTCATATTGTCGAAGAGACCATCACTAAGAGCTATCGGGAGGCAAGGGTCGAGTGGCGTCAGCCAGCGCAAGAGTCTCTTGCCCACGGGGACCGTACGCAATTGCGTCGGCTCCTTGAACGCTATTTGCAGAACAACGAGAGGGTCCAGCAGCTTCTCACCGACCAGTTGATCGAAGACGAGTTTTTAGTCAACTTCTTCGCGTTCCACTTAGACTTTATGCCTATTGAGAAGCAGGGCTTGCTTGAAGCTGCGACATTACCAGAGCGAGCCGAGCGCTTGCGCGATATGCTTGATTTCAAGCTGAGCGAAACGCAATGGACTGACGGCGGTGGCGGTTCGGGAAAACCGCGTTTACACTGAAACTGCCTTGACAAAGCGCACTTGCTCCATATAGTGGATGCGAAAAATACCTCCTCTGGCGCATAGATAGGACTCATGAGACGCAAAGAAGAAATGACATTGGGGGAACGGCTCTACGTCCCGGAAATTGTTCGCGGGTTGACGGTGACGCTGTTCCATTTTTTCCGTAATCTTTCTCTCCACCTTGCACATTTCGTCGGCCTCGCGAAAGACACAAAAGCGGCGTATACCACGCAGTACCCGGAAGAGCGAAAGCAGTATCCGGATACCTATCGTGGCAGCCACCGTTTAACGTTGAAAGACGATGGCTCGGTGCGGTGCACGGCATGTTTTCTCTGTGCTACGGCCTGTCCTGCAAATTGTATTCATATCGAAGCTGGCGAGCATCCTGACCCGACAGTTGAGAAGTTTCCTGTCCGTTACGAGATTGACACATTGCGCTGCATCTACTGCGGTATGTGTGTCGAGGCCTGTCCGTGTGATGCTATTCGCATGGACACTTTTGTCCATCCACGTATTTGGGGATTTTCGCGCATTGACTTCATCGAGCCGAAGGAGATCCTGATGGGGCGCTCGCGTACTATGGCGCAAGGCGGACGCGACTCCCTCATGGTCGAGATGCTTGAGAGTTACCAAGAAGCTGAGCGCAAATCGATTGAATAGAGATAGAGATTTGAGATAGAGGCCGAGTAATGACAGACCAGGATAACAAACCTATGGCTAAGACATACAAACAGCTCATGGAAGAAGCGCGCAAAGCGATTCCTGAGGTCTCGATTGACGAGGTTAAGAATCGTGTAGAGCGTAGCGAAAATTGGACCCTCCTCGATGTGCGCGAGCGAGAAGAATATCGCGAAGGACACCTTGAAGGAGCAATCTCGCTGCCGCGCGGATTCCTCGAAATGCGAGTCGAAGAATCAGTTGCTGACAAGAGCACGCCGATTATCGCCTATTGCGCTGGTGGTGTGCGCTCGCTTATTGCTGCGCGAACCTTGAAAGAAATGGGATACGAGAACGTTGTCTCCATGTCAGGCGGCTACACCTCGTGGAAAAATGCTGGTCACAAATGGGTCGCCGACCGCCAGTTTACGCAAGAGCAAATCACGCGCTACGCGCGTCACTTTACGTTACCTGAGGTTGGCGAAAAAGGACAAGCGAAACTGCTCGAAGCGAAGGTGCTGTGCATCGGTGCCGGAGGACTCGGGTCACCTGTTGCGTTTTATCTTGCGGCTGCGGGAGTTGGGACTATCGGTATTATCGACAATGATATCGTCGATATGAGTAACTTGCAGCGACAGATTCTTCACACCAACGATCGCGTTGGCATGCCGAAAGTTGAATCTGCACAGAAGACGCTGAATGCGCTGAACCCGGATGTCAAAGTCATTCCGATCAATGAGCGCCTCTCGTCTGAAAACGTGATGCGAGTCATTAAAGACTACGACATCGTAGTCAACGGCTGCGATAATTTCCCCACACGGTATCTGATCAACGATGCCTGTGTGATGGCAAAGAAGCCGTTGGTTGATGGTTCTATCTTCCAGTTCGAAGGGCAGGCCACGGTGTTCTATCCAGACCGTGGACCATGTTACCGCTGCCTATTCCCTGAACCACCGCCACCGGGGGCTGCTCCCAGTTGCGCGGAAGCGGGAGTACTCGGGGTGCTTCCTGGCCTGGTGGGTTGCGTGCAGGCATTAGAAACGATGAAACTGATTCTCGGGGCTGGTAGGCCGCTCATCGGGCGGATGATGCACTTCGATACCCTCAGCTCAGAAGTGCGAGTACTCAAGTTGCGGCGTGATCCGAATTGCTTAGTGTGCAGCGATCATCCGAAGATTACGGAGCTGATCGATTATGAAGAATTCTGCGGTCTGCGGAATCCCAGCGCCGCTCATGCGTGAGACGTAACGCTTTTTCTTTGTGTGTCGAGTGGGGTGCGCTACGCGCACGGGTGGTTTTTCGTATCATAATACTAGGCTAGGGCACGGCACGCCGTGCCCTTTGTTTTTACCGCTTAGGAGTAGTACGTCGTGGCTGTAACTCAAGAAGTGACAAATTTGCAAACGATCGCCCGTAAGCTGCGCATCCACTCTCTTCGTGCAACGGCTGAGGCTGGGTCCGGGCATCCAACCTCGTGTCTTTCCTCTGCCGACCTGATCTCTGCGCTTTTTTTTCATACGCTGCGCTACGATCCGACGAATCCCCGGCACCCTCAGAGTGACCGTTTCGTCCTTTCTAAGGGCCACGCCGCACCGGTCCTTTACGCCGCACTGGCAGAGGCCGGGGCATTACCGATCGAACAGTTGCTGACGCTTCGTAACCTAACGAGTGATTTGGAAGGCCACCCAACGCCGCGAATACCCTGGGTCGGAGCCGCAACCGGTTCACTGGGGCAGGGACTCTCAGTCGGTGTTGGCATGGCGCTCAACGGGAAATATCTGGAGAAGAGCGACTACCGCGTGTACGTGCTCATGGGTGATGGTGAGATTGCTGAAGGAAGCGTGTGGGAGGCGGCAGCGCTGGCGACGTATTATCGGTTGGATAACTTAGTTGGGCTTATCGATGTGAATGGACTCGGGCAAAGCCAACGGACGATGTACGATCATGATACAGATGTCTATCAAGTGCGATTCGCCGCCTTTGGCTGGCATACGGTGACGATTGATGGACATGACATGTCGGCGATTCTTGCCGCGCTTGATAACGCTCACAGTGTGAAAGATCGACCGACGATGATTGTTGCCCGAACCCTCAAAGGCAAAGGGGTTTCCTTCCTCGAAGATCGCGATGGCTGGCATGGCAAACCCTTGAAGAAAGGGGAAGAACTAGACAAGGCACTCAGTGAGTTATCACTCAAGGGGAGTACTCCGACGATACGGATCGCCTCGCCGTCTGTAGCCCCGCCTCGTTCGTCGTTTGTATCCGTACCGTTTCCAGCACCGGACTATAAGCTCGGCGAGAAAGTCGCTACCCGTTCGGCGTATGGAACTGCGCTCGCTAAACTTGGATCGGTAAATCTTAATGTAGTTGTGCTAGACGGCGACACCAAGAACTCGACGTTTGCCGAAAAGTTTCTTGCAGTCCACAAGGATCGCTACTTCGAGAGTTTTATTGCTGAACAGAATATGGTAGGGGCGGCAGTCGGCCTGGCTGCGTGTGGGAAGATTCCGTTTGTGTCAACGTTTGCCGCGTTTCTAACGCGGGCATTCGACCACATTCGCATGGCAGCAATCTCTGGCGTGACGATCAAATATACCGGGTCGCATTGCGGTATGTCGATCGGCGAAGACGGTCCTTCGCAGATGGGACTTGAAGATATCGCCATGATGCGCGCCATTCCGCATTCAACAGTGCTTTATCCCAGTGATGCGGTGTCTGCTGAACGACTGGTTGTGGTAGCGGCAAATCTCACAGGCACGACATATTTACGTACCTCACGACCAGCGACACCAGTGTTGTATGCCAATGCTGAAGAATTTCCCGTTGGTGGGAGCAAAGTGCTGCGGTCGAGCAGCAACGATCAACTGACGATTATTGCGGCTGGCGTAACGTTGCATGAAGCACTCGCTGCGTACGAAACCCTGAAAGTGGCAGGAATCAACGTGAGAGTGATTGATGCCTATTCGGTGAAGCCGATTGATACCAAAGGTATTGTGTTGGCTGCTGCGCAAACGCACCAACGAGTGCTTGTCGTCGAAGACCACTACTACGACGGCGGTCTTGGCGATGCGGTGCTTAATGCTGTTGCGACACATGGCGTGCAGGTTCACAAACTAGCGGTGACTGATGTTCCTCGCTCCGGCAAGCCGGAGGAGTTGCTCGATGCTTACGGCATCAGCGCGCGCCGGATTGTGGAGAAGGTGAAAGCGTTAGTGGCGTAGCTCGTACCTGGTCGTCTTTCTGGGCAAGGCCACGACCCGGAATCCATAACGAGAGAACCGCAAGTGCTACTGCATTTTCTGAAACCCCGCATAATAGATCGGCTGTCCTAATTCACGAAACTTGCGTTCAAAATCCGTGAGAATGAGCTTGCCTTTCTTGGTGACATGATCTCGTTCCCAAGTAAACTGTTGCAGTTCTGGAACGGTATTGAACTGCTGCACGATCTTAACGAAGTACTCCTGCACGTCTGAGGCGAGAAGAATCTTTCCGCCTGGGAGGAGTGTCTGCGCTAGTGCCGCTGTGAAGTCCTCGTGAAATAATCGTCGTTCATGATGCCGCCGTTTCCACCACGGATCAGGAAAGTAAAGATGATAAACCGACACTCCGCCAGGCCATACTGGTGTTCGTATCAAGCATCTCATGTCGGCGTGAAGCGCCCGGAGATTTGACGGGCCATCGCGGTCGATCAGATGTGCCAGACGAAACGCGCGACGTTTGTTGATTTCCACGGCAAAAAAATTTCGCTCTGGAGTATGCTGCGCACGCGCGAGCAGAAACGCGCCTTTGCCTGGGCCGATTTCGACTTCGACTGGATGGTTATTATTAAAGATGGCCTGCCACCGCACAGTTGGTGCTGAAAGAATTGAAGACGTGTTCATGGAAAACGAGTATTCTGTAGCCTGCTCTTCCGTAAATTTTATGGGAGGAAACGAACCATTCATTGACTGACACCTCTCAAGTGAGGACACGTCCCCCATCAATGTGAAAGATCGCTCCAGTACTGTAGTCGGATTCGGCGATGAATGCGACCAATTCCGCGACTTCCTCCGGAGTCCCTGCACGCTTCACGAGCGTTTTATCAATCTCACGTTTGCGGACGTCTCCGGGAGTGTCGTCCTGAAACAGGACCGGTCCAGGAACGACGGCATTGACCATCACTTTTGGTGCTAATTCCATGGCCAGTCCTTGCGTGAGAGTCAGTATGCTCGCTTTTGCGACTGAGTAGGGAACATAATCGACCCAGGGACGCTGTCCGGCAACGTCTGCCATGTTGATAATATGGCCAGTTCCCCAGTCATACATGCGGAGGCCAATCTTCTGGGCGCAGATGAAAGTGCCAGTGAGATTGGTGTCAATCACATGTTCGATGTCTTCCGCGGTAAGCGTCTCGATTGGAGTGCGAAAGAAGACCGCAGCGTTGTTCACTAAAATGTCGATACGACCAAAGCGCTGCACGGCAGCGTCGATCATGCGATCAACTTCAGCTTCTTGTGTGATGTCAGCCTGGAGCGCGATTGCTTCACAGTTGATTGAGGCTAGATCACTCAGTGTTTCTTCTGCCGCTTCCGCAGATGTATGATAGTGAACCACCAGCCGACAGCCGTGTGCCGCAAGTGCGAGTGTAATAGCCTTCCCGACACGTTTTGCGCCGCCAGTAACGAGAGCGACTTTTTCTGTGAGATTCATATCGTGAGTAATGAGTAATGAGTAATGAGTAATGAGTAATGAGTAATGAGTAATGAGTAATGAGTAATGAGTAATGAAGATTGGTCACGTGTTATGTTCTTACCGGATCATACTGCGGTTGGAGGATTATTTCTGTCGGGCAGCTTCGTGGAGAAGCAGCCACAACAGAATAGACCGCTTCTGCCACATCCTCGGGGCTGATCATCTTATCGCGATCGACGCGACGATTGGGTGGAATCAACGCAGTATCCACGTAGCCTGGACACACCGTGCACACCTTGACGCCGTATTCTCGCACCTCCTCGAATAACGATTGACTGAAACCACGAACACCGAACTTTGCTGCTGCATAGGCCGATTCCCCAGCTTTCCCGGTTAATCCGGCGAGGGAAGCGATGTTGATAATGGCACCTGCTCTGCGTGCGATCATACTGGGCAGTACCAGGTGGGTGAGATGCATTGTCGCCCATAGATTTACTCGCAGTGTCCACTCCCAGTCGCGGAGTTTGGCTTTGACGATGGGAGTACGAGGGGTTCCACCGCCCGCATTGTTGATCAGAATATCTATGTGGCCGAATCGTTCAATGACGAGAGCTACAAGCGCTTGCAGGTGATCGTCGACAGTCACATCAGTCGGAACGACCATAGCCTCACCTCCGGTCGTTCGTATCAAGTCGGCGACGGTATGAAGATCCGAGGCTGTCCTTGCCCCCAACGCAACAGAAGATCCAGCCTGAGCCAGGCGGAGTGCGATGGCACGACCAATACCGCGACTAGCGCCAGTAATAAGAGCTACGGTTCCTTTGTGTCGTTCGCCCATCGAGCCTCTCTCCTATCACACGCTTTCGTCCTCCACAGGGACATGTCCTTTTTCGTTGCTTTGTCGAAGTCCGTCCGCTAGTATCCAAGCCGCGCGAAGCCGGGTATAGGCCAAGTAAAATCCCACGCACGAAGAATAAGGAGGACGTATGGCTTACGAGTATGCCATGTACGAAAAAAAGGATCACGTGGCGACGATCACCATGAATCGCCCAGCAGTGATGAATTCTGTGCATCCGCCAGCAACAGCCGAGTTGTCGACGATTTGGGACGATGCGATTGCTGACGAGAACATCTGGGTAGTGATTCTCACTGGGGCTGGGGACAAAGCGTTTTCGGCTGGCAACGATCTGAAGTACACCGCGGCAAAAGGGTTTCCTTCGGGGCCGCGCCCCAAAGGCGGATTTGGCGGCCTGACTGATCGAACAGATATCTGGAAGCCGTTGATTGCTGCTGTGAACGGTTTTGCTTTGGGAGGTGGGTTTGAGATGGCGCTCTCCTGCGACATCATCATTGCTGCAGATCATGCACGCCTTGGCTTACCTGAACCCCGCGTTGGGTTGGCTGCTCTCGCTGGTGGCGTTCATCGCTTACCGCGGCAGATGCCACACAAGATTGCATTAGGCTACATGCTGACTGGGCGACATATGACTGCTCAAGAGGCGCATCGTTGGGGCATCGTCAATGAAGTGGTGCCATTGAAGGATCTGATGGCAACCGCAGAGCGGTGGGCGAATGAAATTCTTGAGTGCGCGCCGCTCTCTGTCCGAGCGACAAAGCAGGCGGCGATGATGGGACTTGGCTTACCATTGGACCAGGCTCTCGCTGGTCACTATCCTGCGATTCAGCAGATGATGTCATCTGAAGACGTAAAAGAAGGCCCGAAAGCGTTCGCTGAGAAGCGCAAGCCGAATTGGAAAGCGAAGTAGGTCTAGGGGCTGGGTGTTAGGGGTTGGTCAATAGTGTTCGGCACTCGTTGTGCAGATGCGCCGATGGGTTCCTTCTCCCTCTGGGAGAAGGTCAGGATGAGGGGAAGAAAGAACGGCATTCCTTGTTGGGTCCCCTCACCCTAGCCCTCTCCCGGAGGGAGAGG
>JAYVFX010000661.1:0-4810 GCA_043772795.1 Deltaproteobacteria bacterium | reverse complement strand
TGGCATCGTGTGATACTAGGTCCGTTTCCCTCTATCCATTCAGCGCAAGAGGTCGGTACCGAAATCCGTAAAGCGCTCCGATTATCACCTGTAGTGATTAGCCAACCACACCAGTAAAGTCTTTTCTCATTGCATCACTCCTTCCCTTTTTTTCCTAAACCAGCTCCTCCTCCCCCCCCCAACCTAGCCCCTACCCGGTCAACCCTTGCCTTGCGGTACCGAGGGTGCTTTAACCCTCTACCATAAGGAGGACGCGATATGGTCAAGTTTGAGAACTACGCAAACAAATATAAAACGATCCGCATGGAACGCCGCAATGGTATTCTGCAGATGCAACTCCATACCAACGGCGGAACCCTGCAATGGGGAGCAACTCCACACGAAGAACTTGGCTATTGTTTTCAGGACATCGGCGCTGACCGGGACAATCGGGCTGTTATTATGACGGGCACTGCCGACAAGTTCATTGCAGAATTCGAAATGGGCAGTTTAGGAAAGATTACTCCTCGGTCATGGGATCATCTGTATTACGACGCGAAGCGGCTGTTGATGAATTTACTCGACATCGAAGTCCCAGTGATCGCCGCGGTGAACGGTCCTGCTATTATTCATGCTGAGCTCGCGGTGTTAAGCGATATTGTCCTTGCCTCAGAAACGGCAGTGTTCCAAGACGCCCCTCACTTTCCTGGAGGTCTGGTTCCTGGTGATGGCGTTCATGTCGTATGGCCATTGGTGTTAGGTGCCAACCGCGGTCGCTATTTTCTTCTCACTGGACAGAAGCTCTCAGCTCAGGAATCTCTTAACCTTGGAGTCGTTAGTGAGGTATTAACAAAAGAGAAACTTCTGCCACGCGCCTGGGAACTCGCGGAAGAAATCGTGAAGAAACCGCCACTCACCGTTCGTTATGCTCGTGTGGCGATGGTTCAGCAAATCAAACGACTGATGCTCGATAATCTTGGCTATGGTCTCGCGCTAGAGGGACTCGGAGCATTGGACTATTGGCCGACGGGCCAGGATTAACGGGGGGCGGGTTTCGGGGAACGAGGCTCAGCAAGAAGGAGAATATGCGCTTAAGACTTTCTTCCCTTTCTTTGACCGACCCCCGCTCTCTAGCCCCAGATCTCCTGTCGAGGAGGGACATATGGCAGGAAAATTCGACGGCAAAGTAGCAATCATCACCGCCGGTGGCTCTGGGATTGGCGCAGCAACTGCACGTCGTTTTACACAGGAAGGCGCGGCAGTCGTCATTGCCGATCTCAGTGGTAAACGCGCAGAAGAAGTCACTAATGGAATTAAAGGTCAGGGCGGGAACGCGGTCTGCCTCAAAATGGACGCTTCAGATTCTGAAGGCGTGCAATCGACTATCAAACTGGCACTCGATACCTATGGCCGACTCGACATCATGTTCAATAATGCCGGGGCCGCAGATGTCGCGTCACTCGAAGAAACCTCGCTGGAGAGTTGGAACCGGGTGTTAGCAGTGACGCTTACCAGCACGTTTCTCGGTATGAAGTATTGTCTACCGATTATGCGGAAACAAGGGAACGGCGTGATTATCAATACCGCTTCTGTATCAGGCACTGCTGGTGATTACGGGTTGTCGTCATACAACGCAGCCAAGGCTGGGGTGATTAATCTGACCCGGTCGGCAGCAATCGAGAATGCACACTACGGTATTCGGGTAAACTGCGTGTGTCCTGGAGCGATCAACACCCGCGTCTCGCAGATTCTCGGCCCTGGTCGCGAAGATGAGTTTCGCCGGTTGCAAGCCGCTGTACATCCACTCGGACGCATGGGCGAACCAGCGGAAATTGCCAATACGGTTTTCTTTCTCGCCTCTGATGAATCATCATTCATTACCGGAGAAGCAATCGTCGTTGACGGTGGCGTCTCAGCTCACACCGGGTTTCCGAGTTTTCTAGAAATGCAGAAAAAATAATAGCAGGAGGACTGTCACATGAAGTTTGGCATGATGTATGAAATTCAGATTCCTGAACCACACTATCCGGGTATCGTCCAGGATACCTACAAGCAGGTAATTGCCCAGGTCATGCTGGCCGAAGAGATGGGCTTCGATCACTTCTGGACCGTTGAGCATCACTTTTTGACTGAGTTCTCGTATTGCCCTGCACCAGAGGTTCTGTACGGCGCGATTTCGCAGCGGACGAGTAAAATTCGCATTGGTCATGCGGTTGCGCTACTCCCACCACAATACAATCACCCGATCCGCGTTGCAGAGCGCGCCGCTGTGCTCGATATCTTGAGCGATGGTCGCTGTGAGCTTGGTACAGGTCGTTCGACCACGCTCATTGAAATGGGCGGTTTCGGAATCAACCCGGAAGACACGAAAGCCATGTGGGAAGAAGCTGTAGCGATGATTCCGCGTATGTGGATGGAAGATCCATTCTCACACGAAGGTCGCTTTTTCAAAGTTCCACCGCGTTCAGTTATTCCCAAACCTGTGCAGAAACCCCATCCACCGATATGGGTCGCCTGTGCGCAGCCGGACAGTTTCACTGCGGCAGGGAAGAAGGGACTCGGAGCGTTGTGTTTTAACATCGGCGTGCCCGAAGAGCTAACCCGTAGGGTCGAAATGTACCGCGAAGGCATTCGCCAAGCAGAACCGGTTGGAGCATTTGTCAATAATCAGATCGCAGCGCTGGGCATCATCCACTGCGCTGAAACTGACAAACAGGCAAGAGACATTGGTGGTCCTGGCGGGATGTGGTTTCTTAACAAGTCGTTACAGCTATATCGTCCGTGGCAAGAACAAGGAGTGAATATTCCGGATTCGTACAAATTCGCTGTGGGCGCGCTGCAGGGAGAACGGACCGGAAAGTCAGTTGACGAGTTGATCGAAGGCGGCATGTTCTGCATGGGCAACCCGGACACGTGCATCCGTGTTCTCAAGAAGTATCAAGCCGCAGGGATTGATCAGGTCCTCTGTTTCATGCAGTTTGGTGGCATTCCGCACCAGAACATCATGGATTCAATTCGCTTGTTCGGCAAACACGTAATTCCCTATTTTCGGCACGCCTGACCACCATGTCACACCCCGAAGACCACCGACAACATGCCGATCGATCCATGCTCGATCCCATCGACAGCAAATGCGATCGGCTCGTTGTCGTTCTGGAGACGCGCAGCATAGAGCAGGGGCAAATAATGATCAGGCGTAGGCACTGAGAAATGTGCCTCAGAGCCTATATTCTCATAATCAGCTAACGTCTTGTGATCCTTCTTTTGCAACGCTTCGCGGATGCGGTCGTTGAACTGTGTCGCCCAGTCAAACGGGGCAGCGAGCTTGTTCCAATTGAGCATGCCAAGATTATGCACCACACTCCCACTGCCAATAATTAACACGCCTTCATCGCGCAGCGACGCAAGCCGAGCCGCAAGGTTATAATGAAACTGCGCCGACTCGGTTCCGTCGATACTCAACTGCACCACTGGAACATCTACCTTCGGGAAGAGATGCACCAATACCGACCAGGTACCGTGGTCCAGTCCCCACGATTTGTCCATCTGCACATCAACAGGAGCAAGCAATTCCCGCACGCGTGCTGCAAGTTGCGGGTCGCCAGATGCGGGATACTGCACCTCGAACAGTGCTTGCGGGAAGCCACCAAAGTCATGAATCGTGCGTGGCTTCTCCATCGCTGTCACTACTGTACCTTGCGTATACCAGTGGGCGGAGATGCAAAGAACGGCTTTCGGCTTGGGCAGGGTCTCACCGATCTGCCGCCAGGCGTCAGTGTAACGATTCTGCGATAGCGCGTTCATAGGACTGCCGTGACCTACGAACACGGTTGGCATGCGGGTAGGGTTCTGAGGCATTGACGATTCCTTTAGTTACTTAACAGCTTCGAGGAGATGAGGACATAAAGAACCTCTTGGTGGTCATACTTGAGGATTTTGCCTTTTGTGTAAATGGCCAAATTGTCAAAGGTTAGTCCCTTTGTCTAACACTGTCGGATTGACTGGTGTCAGAGGACGACGACCAGAAAGAAAAATGGCAATATTCTCCGCCGCGAGGGTGGCCATACGAGTGCGCGTGGCGATACTGGCACTCCCGACATGCGGAACGATGAGGCAATTTTCCAACGTCAATAGCGGATCATCTTGTGGAATTGGTTCTGAGTCAGTCACATCGAGTGCTGCACCGGCAATCACTCTGGCACGTAACGCTTCATATAAAGCTCGTTGATCGACAATTGGTCCACGTGCAGCGTTAATCAGAAATGCTGTACGCTTCATGAGTTGAAACTGCGGCGTTGAAAGTAGATGTCGCGTCGCGGAAGAGAGCGGAACAAGAACGACAACGAAATCTGATTCGCGCAGCAATGTAGGAAAATCCACTCGTGTACACCCGAACCGTTTTTCTGCGTCCTCGTTATGGCCGCGGTTGGTGTACAGTATCCGCATATCAAAACCTGTCGCGCGTTTGGCGACTTCGGTGCCGATGCGACCGAGACCAATAATTCCAAGGGTTGCATGATGAACATCGGTACCAAGGAAAACAAAAGGGCTCCAGGTCGGCCAATGCCCTGACCGGACCATGCGCTCGCCTTCGCCCATGCGTCGTGCAATGCCAAGGACGAGAGCAAACGCAAGGTCTGCCGTGGTTTCCGTCAATACACCGGGAGTGTTGGTAAAGACGATCCCACGTCGGGTCAGTGCTGGCACATCGACATTGTCATAGCCAACCGCCATATTGGCGACGATCCGCAGGCACGGCGCGTGGGATAAGAGATCTTCATCAATACGTTCGGTCACCATGCAAAGAAGCGCGTCCGCATCGCAGAGTTCC
>JAYVFX010000660.1:0-4846 GCA_043772795.1 Deltaproteobacteria bacterium | reverse complement strand
GGGCATCTCGCCGGCCATCTCAAAGTTGAAAGTGAGCGTCTATGGGGATGGGCGAACGAACTGCAATTGCCTCGCCTCGTGTACCTCTCACGTATGGATCGTGAGGAAGGCTCGCTGCAAAAAGCCTTGGACGAGATGAGCAAAACGCTCGAAACCAAACTTGTTGCAGTGCAGGTACCGATTGGGGCGCAAGCGAACTTCCGCGGTGTGGTGGATCTCCTGAGTATGAAGGCGCTCATTTTTCAGGGGGACACCGGAGCAGTCAAAGAAGAAAATATCCCGGCGGATGTTCAGGGGGAAGCGGACGAATATCGCGAAAAGCTCGTCGAGGCCGTCGCGGAAATGGATGATGAATTGCTGGCGCGGTACTTGGAGGGAGGCGAGATCTCCACAGCCGAACTGAAACAGGCGCTCCGTGAGGGCGTGGTGTCGGCCCGTCTGTTCCCGGTTTTCTGTGGTTCAGGATCTCGGTGTGCAGGGGGTCATCCCCTTCTTGATGCCATCATTGACTACTTGCCTTCCCCAGCGGATCGTCCGGCGGTCCATGGCACGAACCCAAAAACGCACGAAGCTGTCGAACGGAAGCCTGACGTGACTGCGCCGTTTACCGCACGCGTGTTCAAAACTGTCGATTCGTCTGCTGGCCGCTTGTCGGTATTTGTTGTGTGCTCTGGGAAAGTGGAGGGAGACTCTGTCGTCTACAATACAACCCGTGATACGAAGGAACGCCTCGGGCATCTGTTTCATCTTGATGGAAAAAAACAGACGGCTGTGCCGACCGCCTTTGCGGGAGACGTAATTGCGGTTGCCAAGCTCAAGGATACGCACACCGGTGACACGCTTTGTGATGAAAAAGCGCCAGTGGTATTAGAGCCTCTCGTGGACTTTGAACCCGCCATTTCTTTTGCGCTTAGCATGAAGTCGCGCGGGGATGAAGAAAAAATTATGTCCTCACTGCATCGACTGACTGAAGAGGATATGGCCCTGAAAGTCGGACGTGACCCGCAGAACAATGACATCCTCCTGTCCGGGGCTGGCCAGCTGCATGTTGAAGTCACCGTTGAGAAGCTCAAACGGAAATATGGTGTGGAAGTCGATCTCAAGGCCCCAAAGGTTCCCTATCGCGAAACGATTACTGGCAAGGCTAATGCCCAGGGGCGGCTGAAGAAACAAACTGGTGGGCGCGGACAATTTGGTGATACCTGGATTCGTATCGAACCGCTCCCACGTGGGAAAGGGTTCGAGTTCTCCGATGAAATTAAAGGCGGCACTATCCCACGCCAATACATTCCTTCGGTCGAGAAGGGGGTGCGTGCGGCGCTGGATAAAGGCTTCCTTGCTGGGTACCCTCTGGTCGACGTACGTGTTGCCCTCTATGACGGGTCATACCATGACGTGGACTCTTCGGATCTTGCGTTTCAGATTGCCGGATCGATTGGAGTGCAGAACGCGATCGAAAAGGCCAAGCCCTCGATTCTGGAGCCGATTATGACGGTCGAAGTGACGGTACCAGAAGAACACGTTGGTGATATTACCGGCGACATGAACCGCAGACGTGGACGGTTGCTGAATGTTGATGCCAAGGGGCACAATCAGATTATTAAGGCCGCCGTACCCATGTCGGAAATGCTTTCTTACGCCCCAGATCTTCGCTCAATGACTAGTGGGCATGGCACTTTCCATATGGAATTCTCGCATTATGAAATTCTGCCACCGCACTTGGCAGACAAGATTATTCAGGAGGCGAAACAGGTACACGCTGAGCATGCACGCTAGCAGGCCGATGGAGAAAGTGTGTTTGCTGACGTTGACAACTTGCGGTAGGGTATTTACAGTTTACAACGTTTTCCTTCTGTCAGGGAGGTGTTATGGAAATTCGCGAAGAGGCACTAATCCGCTCGCTGATAGAAACCGATGCTGAGCTCCGCTCTCACTATCACGAACACCTGGAATTAAAGCGGCGCTCCGAAGAACTAAAAAACCGACAATTCTTGACGGAAGAAGAAGAAGTCGAACTGAAACGAATTCAGAAACAAAAGCTTGCCGGCAAAGACAAGATAATGGAGATCTTGTCTCGTCACCGGCAACCTGCAGCCTAAAGGATGTCCGTCTCCCTCCTGTCCTATTTTTTCCGCTTGTCCCAGGTGGGGGTCGTGTGACGCGAGAGGATTCTCTCTCTCCGCTCTGGCCGCGGTTCACCTTATGCTCTCCATGAGTACCCATGGATCACACGATCTCTATTTTGGTTGAGAACGAATTCGGTGTTCTTGCACGTGTTGTTGGATTATTCAGTGGGAGAGGCTTCAATATTGAAAGCCTCTCTGTTGCAAGAACGCTCGATCCGTCACTCTCACGTATTACGTTGGTGACTAGCGGTGACGACCAGATCGTTGAGCAGATCACGAAACAGCTCAATAAACTGGTCTGTGTCATTAAGGTCATCGATTTTCAAGACTCACCCTCCGTCGAGCGCGAGATGGCGCTCATTAAGGTTGCCATTGATGAACGGACTCGGGCTGAGGTGTTGAATATCGTCAATATTTTTCGCGCCAAAGTCATTGACGTTGATTTGCGTTCCTACATTATAGAAGTCACTGGGGCAGAGGAGAAGATTAACGCATTTCTGAACCTCCTCAAGCCGTTAGGGATCAAAGAGATTGTCCGAACCGGAAAAGTAGCGATGCACCGGGGAGCACAAGCCCTCACTGATTCCGGGCGTGGCGAGGTGGTTGAGCTCACCGGAAAGAAGAAGAAGGAGAAGGCCTCATGAATATGAATATTTACTACGATAAAGACGCGAACCTCTCACTCCTTAAAGGGAAGAAAATCGCGATTGTCGGCTACGGCAGTCAGGGCCATGCCCACGCGCTCAATCTGCGTGATAGCGGTATGGATGTGCGCATTGCTCTGAAAAAGGGCAGTAGTTCGTGGCCAAAGGCTGAAACTGCGGGTTTTCTGGTGCAGGATGTTGCGGTTGCTGCCGCTGAGTCTGACATCCTCATGATCCTGACTCCTGATGAAGCTGCGAGCGGGATGTACGAGTCTGATATTCGTCAGAATCTGCAACCCGGCAAATATCTTGCCTGCGCGCATGGATTTAACATTCATTTCAAAAAGATTGCGCCGCCCGCTGACGTGAATGTGTTTATGGTTGCACCTAAAGGACCAGGTCATTTGGTGCGCAGTGAATTCGAGAAAGGACAGGGAGTCCCGTGCTTGATCGCCGTCGCTCAAGATCCCTCTGGCAATAGTAAGCAGATCGCACTTGCCTGGGCCTCGGCCATTGGAGGTGGCCGTGCGGCGATTCTCGAAACCAACTTCCGTGAAGAAACCGAAACGGACCTTTTTGGTGAACAGTCCGTTCTGTGTGGTGGCCTCACCGAGTTGATGCGTGCGGGATTCGAGACGCTGGTCGAAGCTGGGTATGCACCAGAGATGGCCTATTTTGAATGCATTCATGAAATGAAGTTGATTGTTGATCTCGTCTACGAAGGCGGCATCTCGAATATGCGCTACTCGATCAGCAACACGGCTGAATATGGCGACATGACGCGCGGAAAGCGGATCATTGGCGAGCAAACTCGAGCAGAGATGAAAAAGATTCTTGCCGACATTCAGGCTGGGAAATTTGCCGACGAATGGATCGGTGAATTTCGTGCGGGCTTACCGCATTTCAAAGAACTTCGACGTCAAGGCGAGGAGCACGGAGCCGAGAAAGTTGGCGCAGAACTGCGCGGCATGATGCCATGGTTACAACGGAACAAATTGGTGGACAAAACAAAGAACTAGAGACTAGGAGTTGGGGGCTAGGGATTGGGGATTAGTACCCATCCTCTAACCTCAACAACGCACCTTTTTGTCTTCATCTTCCACCAACCGCTAATCCCCACCCCCAACATGCACTTTGCACGCGAGGGATATCCCCGCATCTTCGCCCTTGGCATCCTCTGCCTGGTCCTTAACCTTCTCGGCTTGCCGAAGCTTGGATTGTTCTTCTTCTTGCTGACCTTGTTTGTTGCCTATTTCTTTCGTGATCCAGAACGGGTTGCGCCCGAAGATGACCGTTACCTCGTTGCTCCAGCCGACGGGCGCGTCGTGACCATCGAACAAAATGTGACCAATGACCGATGGTTGAGCGCTCCTGCCACCCGGATTGGCATCTTCATGTCGCCGCTGAATGTGCACGTGAATCGACTCCCGGTCGCTGGCGTTGTGGAAAGCGTCCGTTACCAAGCCGGTAAGTTTCGTCCCGCCTTTGCTGAAGATGCGACGCAGGTGAATGAACAGAATGGGGTGACGGTACAAGATGCCCAGGGCCGGCGCGTCGTCTTCGTACAAGTCGCAGGAATCCTTGCGCGGCGGATTGTCTGTGCCCTCAAAGGGGGAGAACGTGTGCGTCAGGGCGAGCGCTATGGTATGATCATGCTCGGATCGCGGGTTGATCTGTATTGTCCGGTGGAGGTGCAGATTAAAGTCCAGGTTGGACAAACTGTTAAAGCTGGCGAGACAATTGTCGCCGAGTATCTATGAGCCTTGAGTCTGTGCTGTCCGCAACCCCCCAAAGGAAAGTATCCGACGCATGAACGCACCACGTCCGAAAATTCGAGTTCTTCCTACCAGACCTGGAGTTCCACGGGAGCGCAGGAGAATTG
Organism: Deltaproteobacteria bacterium; assembly: GCA_043772795.1. Taxonomy (GTDB): domain Bacteria; phylum Desulfobacterota; class Binatia; order Bin18; family Bin18; genus VGTJ01. Next base: position 194 of record JAYVFX010000660.1, on the reverse strand, counting down.
GCCCACCGTTCCACAAAGGGGTGTACCTTCTGCCGAATCTCTTTACGACCGGCGGGCTGTTCTGTGGGTTTTTCTCGATCATTTCGACGATACGAGAAGATTATCTCATTGCTGCCGTTGCCGTTCTTGTCGCGCAAATCTTTGATGCCCTTGATGGTCGTATCGCCCGCATGACTCACACCTCAAGTTCTTTC